>CAZDLO010000009.1:37985-72057 GCA_964506325.1 uncultured Tangfeifania sp. | reverse complement strand
TGCCGGAGGTTAACCAATACCTCTGGACCAATTCATCCTGGGCCGGTTATTATGACATCCTGAGAAATGTTGAAATAATCCATGAAAAATCCATTGCCGAAAACAACAAATTTTTTGAGGCTATTTCACTAACCATGCGGGCTTTTCTATTCGGCACACTTACCGATGTTTTTGGGGATGTTCCTTATTCTGTAAGTTTAAAGGCTCCGGAGGGTATCTATTTTTCGAAGTACGATGATCAGAAAAGCATCTATAAAGGTGTTCTGGCAGATTTAAAAAGCGCTGAGTTGATTCTTGGTGATGCGGGCATTGTCAATCACAAGATTGCAGCCAGTGCGGATATCATGTATGGGGGAGACCCGGTTAAATGGAGGAAATTTGTCAATTCCCTGCGGATGCGGTATTGCATGCGGCTGATAGACAAGAAGACCGACCTGAGTTCTCTTGGAGTTGATATTGTTTCTGAATTCAATGCCGCAGCCTCTCAGACGTTTACCTCAAATGCAGACAATGCAGTTGTTAACTACCTGGGAACAACGGCCAACAACTCTGCCAAGGGAGGTTTATTGAATACTTCCAACCCTGAATATCAAACCAAGCCTTGTAAAACAATGGTAGATGAGCTGAAGTCTTACAACGATCCAAGGTTGCATCGCTGGGCCATTCCTGTGCAGAGCAAATGGGACCTGATAGCGAAGACATCCACGGATATTACTGTCAAGAACTGGTTTGGCGAAACTTTCACTGTTAAGATACTTCCAACTACCGATACCTCACTCGATACCTCCCTGTATGTTGGTTTACCTGCAAATATTGCACTTTTCAATGCGCAGACTTATAACAAGGGAGCAGGACCTGCTTTCTCACAACCAGAGAGAAGTCCTTACATTTCCTATTTGCATTCGAGGTTCAGGGCCAACAGTGAAACTTACATCAAGATGGACCTGATCATGTACAGTGAAGTCGAATTTTTGCTGGCAGAAGCAGCACAGCGGGGTTCATTTTCGGTCTCCGACCCGGAGACACATTACAAAAATGGAATTGTTGCATCCCTTAACAGATGGGGTGTCACTGACGGTTCCAATGGTTTTAGCTTCAGTGCCTATTACAGTAATCCGAAGGTCAGTTATTCTTTAGCCTCCAATAAGCTGGAGAGGATCATGGATCAGAAATGGATCTCTTTGTGGCTCTATGTTGAATCATGGTTTGATTACCGTCGGACAGGTTATCCGGCCTTGGTTACCGGCCCTGTCACGCAATATGGAGCGGCCATTCCATTGCGTTTTATGTACCCTGTTCCAAGCCAGGATCCCAAGTACCTCGTCAATTACAATGAAGCGGTTGCCAAGTTGCAAACCACCAGTTTTGTTCCTTCCGGACAAAGCAAGGATCACAATTATTCAAAAATGTGGATACTCCAGGGGACAGGTAAACCCTATTAGCCTAAATAATGAGTGTTTTGTGATGTTTAATGTTAGTTTACCGGGCCGCCCTCTTTACGAGGGCGGCTTTATTTCTGTAAATCAGTGATTTCCGTTGACTGAAAACGCTTAGCCGGAGTTCCCGGGAATTGAACTTATCCCCCATTATTCCAAGTTTTGGTCCGACAAAAATGCTGGTTTAAATTTTTTTCAAAAAACTGTAACAAATGTGACATTGTTCAGTCTTATTATCAGCGAATTTTTAGTTTTACAGAATAAACAGTGTTGAATGAAAGGCTACTCTCTAAATCGGGAGTAGCCTTTGTTGTAAAGGTTAAAAATAAAAACTATTTTTACGAATCATCAAAAATCATTCAATTACTAAGTTATGACAAACAGGAGAGATTTCTTTAGGACCACTTCTCTGGTCGTTGCCGGAAGCATGATTGGAGCCAATCTGGTATCTGCCGCCCTTCCGAGAAAGGAAAAGAAAAAAAAGGTTGGACTTCAGCTGTATTCCGTACGCGATGATATGGGAAAAGACCCTGTTTCAACCCTTCAGAAAGTTGCGGCTATGGGTTATTATTCACTTGAAACGGCTTCTTATGGAGATGGTAAAATATATGGGGAATTACCAGTAGATTTCAAAAAGCGTGTTGAGGATTTAGGCATGAAACTGAACAGCTGTCATTTGGGAGGACCAAATTACACCAAAGAAACTCATGCAGCAACCATTGAATGGTGGAAGAAAGCTATTGAGGATCATGCAAAGACGGGGATGAAATATATGATTAAACCCGGGATGAAATGGCCTGTTAAACTTGATGATTTGAAAGTCCAAATGGATTATTTCAATACAGTTGGAGAATTGGTGGCCGCTTCTGGCATGCATTTCGGTTTTCACAACCATAGCCATGAATTCACAAAGATCGAAGATCAGATGATCTATGACTTTATGATAAACAATACAGATCCGAAGAAAGTGTGTTTTGAAATGGACGTTTACTGGGTTATGAAAGGAGGATATTCTCCTGTAGAATACATGAAGAAGTATCCGAACCGTTTCCCGCTCTTGCATATAAAGGATGAAAAAGAGATTGGTACCAGCGGTCTCCTCGATTTCAAAGCGATATTCGATGAAGCCTATTCCATTGGAATGAAGGATTATTTCGTTGAAGTTGAGCAATATAATTTTGAACCAATTGTGAGTGTTCAGAAAAGCTATGATTTTCTGGCTCAGGCATCGTATGTAAAGTAACTGCGCAGGACACAAGATTCTGAATAGGGTCTCGAACCCTGAACCAGCCGGATGCCCATATTTTTATGTAAATAAAAACATTGGTGAAAGTCTGATAACCTGATGCTTATTTATATATTTGAAGTATGAATAGTTTGCAGAGGACGATGGACTTTTTAGAGGGAAGGACGGTAGACCGGCCTCCATTTCATCCCATTCTTATGCGGTTTGCCGCAAAATATTGTGGGGTGAACTATCGTGATTTCTGTTTGAATTATCTTGACAAATGTACTGTCAACCTCAGGTGTGCTGAAGTTTTTTCATCGGATTGGGTTAATGTTATGTCGGATCCCTGGGCTGAAGCTTCGTCTTTTGGAACTCGGGTGAGTTATCCCTTAAATTCACTTCCAACGGTTGATGAGTGGCTGATCCGGGAAATAAAAGACCTTAAAAAGCTTAAAACTCTCAGGGTTCAGGATCATGTTCGCCTGGTTTCAAGGGTGGAAGAGATTAAATATTACAAAGAGCACGTTGGCGATTCTCAGTTTATTTGTGGATGGGTTGAAGGTCCCCTGGCTGAATATTGTGATCTGCGGAATGTTTCAGATGCTTTCATTGATTTTTTGGAACACCCGGACGAATTGAAGGCGGCTTTGGCTATCATTACGGAGAGTTCAATGTCGTTCATGGAAGCCCAGGTTAAAGCCGGTGCCCATTGCATAGGTATAGGAGATGCAGTGTGCTCGCTTATTTCGCCTGACTTGTACCTCGATTTTGTATTCCCGCTGGAGAAGGCAATGGTTGACCATGCACATCATCTGGGAGCGAAGGTAAAATTGCACATATGTGGCAATACAACAGCTATCCTACCCGACATGATCTGTACCGGTGCTGACCTGATTGATATAGATCATTTGGTTGAAGACATTGAATTTGTTATACCTTTACTTTTCGGGAATCAGGCTGTATCGGGTAACAGTGATCCAGTTTCTGTCGTACAGAACGGAACAACTGAGCAGCTGTCGCAAAGCGTGGAAAGCTGTTTTATTCGATGCGGTGGAAGAGGAGTTGTATCAGCAGGTTGCGAGATTACTCCTGAGACCACTGTCGAACAGATGATGACCTATTCATTGATCGTATCATGTTTAAAATGGAGTAAAATATCCAAACAAATCAAATATCTATGAAAAGAAAAACAATTCTTCTGTTCATCTTATTTCTCCCAATTTTGATTCCATTGTTCTCTTTTTTGTTTTGGTGGATTCAGGAGGATAGGCCTTTAAAAATTCTGATATATGATATGACGGTTCCCTTTGAAGAGCGCGATGAGCACAAATCCCTGAGTTGGGTTCTGATCAATCAAAAATATTCTGATGCCAGGCAGTTGAATAAGCTGAACACTAATTACAAAGGCTTTTTCCCGCTGAATGATTTTAAATTTATCACAAAAGACTTTTCAAAATTGTCCAGGGAGGAGGTATTTCAGGCAGCTGATAGTCTTGATATGGTTTATTATACTGATACCTACGGTGTTTATACGAACGAGTGGTATGGCAGTATGATGATTAACGAGAGGTCCTCCAGGATATATGGTGGTCTACATGAGAATGATATAGTTTTACTTCAAAGGCTGAAAGATACCGGCAAGCTAATTTTAGCGGAATTCAACTTTTTAGCCAGTCCAACTTCCCATGAACTCAGAAAAGAGGCCGAGAAACTGCTGGATGTAAAATGGACAGGCTGGGTTGGAAGGTATTATGATCCGTTGGATACTGTAATAAACCAGGATATTCCCCTTTGGGCCAGAAAATTATACAGAAATCAGTACAAACAACAATGGGATTTCCACCGGCCCGGTATTCTTTTTGTTCACGAGGATGGAAGAATAGTAATCCTGGAGATGGACAATACTTTATCTGAGGAAGTTCCCTGGATTTATACCTCACAGTATGGAATACAGAGGTATGGCCTTCCAAAGGAGATCTCCTATCCTTATTGGTTCGATATCCTTGAGTCAGGTGCATCCAACAGGATAGTATCGAAGTATAAGATATATACCAATGAAAGCGGGAAGAAATTGTTGAGTGACAATGGCATACCAGACGTATTCCCATCTGTGATTGAGAATAAGGACAACAATTACTACTACTTTGCAGGTGATTACTGTGATAATCCAATCTTTATCGAGAGTGCCAAATACAGCGGATTGCAGTATTATAACAAATTCTTCTACGATAAATACAATTACATCAACAGGACTCCATTTTTCTGGAATTTTTTCAGACCGATGGTTACCAATATTCTTGATGAGTACAACACCAAACTGAAAAACAAGAAGGCTTCTGACAAAGTGGCTGTTCTGAGGCCCAACTAGTTGCCCTTTATTTTCATTTTCAGGATATATACGGAAGTACGTGCAGTTATAAAGAGGATATTTTTCCTTTTGCCTCCAAAACACAGATTGGAAGGTTGTTCAGGTACTTCTATTTTCATAATATTTTCACCTTGGGGATTGTATACCGACACATTTTTATTTGTGAGGTATACATTTCCTTTTTTATCCAGGGTCATTCCGTCTGATCCTTCCGGGGCAAAGAATGATTTGTTGGTTAATGATCCATTGGCACTGATATCGTATTTCCAGATTTTTTTATCGTTGATATCACTTACATAAAGGGTTTTACCATCCGGAGTCCCTACCAATCCGTTCGGTTGTCTGAAGTCATCAATGACACGCGTCACTTTTCCTGCCGGGCTAAGGTAGTAGACTCCCCGTGTATCCTGTACTTCCTTGTGCCCCGGCATCCAGTAGTCCCGGTGATAATACGGATCCGAGAAGTAGATTCCGCCATCAGGGGCAATCCAAAGGTCGTTGGGGCCATTAAAATGTTTTCCGTTGTAATTCTCTGCAAGAATACGTATCTGCCCGTCATGGGTGAAACATACCAGCCGGTTATTGAGATCCGCACAGGAGATCAATTCCCCATTTTTATTGAAGAAGGTCCCATTGGATCTTTCACTGAGCCGGGTGTATGTTGAAATGGATCCGTTTTCATGCCAGATTTCAATTTTATCGTTGGGCTGATCGGTGAAATATACACTTCCATCGGCGGCGGCGGCGGGTCCTTCCGTAAAAGTATACCCACCGCCGGCCAGTTTAACCTTTTCACTGCTTGCGAACAGCTGATTTTTCGATTTATGGTCTTTTGAAGCGGCAGTCAGGGTTCCTGCCAGAAGGAAAATCAGCATAAAAAGATGTTTCATGCGGCTAAAATTTTTTATTTGGGTTGCCGCAAGGAAACGAAGTTCAGTGAAGCAAATACCGGCAGAATCATTTTCTGTTGGTTTGCACAAATTCTTCATGGCTATTCTATGGCTGATAAGGGAATCGAAGATTTGAACCTTTGAGACCGTCATGCATCGTACCGGAAATCAGCGAAATAAAAATTATTCCGGCAATAACCAGCGTAAAATAGAGTGCCCATCTGTCTTTGGGAAAAATATCCCTTGAATGATTTTCCCCGAAAGGCGTGACCGAGAGTTTGATCAAAAACAGGAATCCGATCAGATTTAAAATATACAGAGGTTGTTCCGACCTGAAATTCCCCATGAAAAGTCCAGTAATCAGCCAGCTCCAAATGATGTAGGTACTAAATGCGGCAACAAAAAGGGTCATTGCTTCCTTCCTGCCAAAGCTTGGTTTGTTTCTCAGGCTGAACAGGACTGACACTATCATCACCAAAAGCACGGATGCTGATAATAGAGATACAAAAAGGGCGTCGGAATTGTCCTGCAAGTAGCTGTACGTCAAAAGGTGATCCATTCCAAAAGCGCTTTTCCAGACCAATAATGGGACAACCAGAAGTATGAGAAATAGTGACAGGTTATTTTCATATTTTGCCAGAGGCTCATTGTCAACATTCCATTTAGAGGTAAATACACCGTAAGCCATTCCTGATCCACCCCAGAAGCCGATGTTGTATTCCATCACATTCCAGAAATTGAAGTGTATTTCAAGGACACTTCCCATGATCTGGAGTAAATTTCCGAAGGAAAATCCGAAGCCGGCACCAAGCATTGCATAGAATGCCACCCGTAAAGCTGAGCCATAACCGTTCCTGGCCATATGCCATACCATGGCTGCTCCGGCTCCCAGGCAAACCGTCCAGGCTTCTGAACGGGGAGGTGTCATGAGCAATTCAGCCTGTTCGATCAGAAAATAATAGCCAATCAACCCGCCTGCGGTCATTTCGGCCAGCAGTGAAGGCCATTTTACTCGGTTCGACTGGCTGGAATTCAGGGTCAGGCCTACCAATCCTCCGCCCAGCAATCCGAATAATCCACCGATTACAAAAAGTGAGATAAATCCATAGGTAGAATTCAAAAAATCTCCGGCCCTGCAATAACCAACCACCATTCCATAGCTGATCATTCCTGTGAGACCCCAACCAATGGATGAGGCAGCGATTACAGGCAACATTTTTTTGTACCAATCCTGCCGACCGGAAGCAAGTATCAATGCAGCACCTCCAATTATGCCTGCCATTGCAGCCCCGGGTTCGTGTCCGAACTGACCTCTTATAGCCCATGCAGTTCCAAAGGCAATACCAACGAGTAAAATCGGGAGTAGTAAGTGATTTTTCTTCATAATAATAGCTTAATAGTAGTTATTGAAACATTCAAAGCTACAAAAAAACAACAATTGTGATCTAAGCAAATTGGGTTAAATTTGTCAGCACAAAAAGGTTAAGATGGCTATACTTAAAGCAGATGAATTTATAGGCAGGAATAAGGGGAAAACGGTTCTGGATATCCGAACACCTGCCGAATTCAGGGAAGGTCATTTACCTGGAGCCATTTCTTTTCCTCTTTTCAGTGATGAGGAGCGTGCAGTAGTCGGTACCATTTACAAGCAGGTTGGGCGTGATCAGGCTGTACTGAAGGGTTTGGAACTGGTCGGACCTAAACTGAAGTATTTCGTCCAGCAGGCTAACAAATATAAGGGCGAACTATTCCTGTACTGCTGGCGTGGGGGAATGCGCAGCAGCAGCATGGCCTGGTTGCTTGAAACCGCGGGCAGGGAAGTCTATGTACTTGCCGGGGGATACAAAGCATACCGAACATTTGGGAGAGAGCTCATTTCAAGCGGGCTGAAGCTTATTATGCTCAGTGGTCCGACAGGATCAGGCAAAACGGAGATTCTGCATCAACTGGCGGCACTTGGAGAACAGGTCCTGGATCTCGAAGGATTGGCAAATCACAGGGGATCCAGTTTTGGTGGTATTGGCCAGCCGCCCCAGCCCGGAACAGAACAATTCACCAACCTCGTCATTGAGAAGATAACGGGATTCGATCTTTCCGGGCCAATCTGGGTAGAAGGTGAAAGTCAGAATATTGGAAGGGTTTTTATCCTTGACGAACTTTTTTCACAGATGAATTGTTGTCCGACGATTCGTATTGATCCCCCCAAAGAGGAACGGGTTGAAAGGCTGGTCCGCGACTATGCCTGTTTTCCAATGGAGGACCTGCAGGTGAGCATTGAAAAGATCAGCAAAAGGCTGGGCGGCAAGGACACAAAGGAAACTTTGGAAGCTTTGCAATCAGGTGATTATAAAAAAGTTGTAGATATTACGCTTTCGTATTACGATAAATCCTATGATTTCAGCATGGCAAGAAGGGAGACGAAAATGATTTCGTTTATTCCGGATTCCTATGATCCTGAAAAGATTGGTCCTGAGCTGGTTGAATTCGCCAAAAAGAGCTTTCGCTTACATGCGGAAAGCGCGGCCCATAATAGGTTATCCACACAGGAGTAATAAATAAAACAAATACATGACTCAGAAAGTAGACGGTAAAGGGCTGTTATGTCCGCAGCCCTTGATTTTAACACGAAAAGCACTTAAAAAGAGTGAGACAGGTGAGTCGTTGGTTATTGAATGTGATAACCGTACGGCCTACCAGAATATTATTACTTACCTGGAAGACCAGGCTTTATCGCCGGCAGGGACTGAAATGAACGGCCTTTTCAGGATTGAGGTTATAAACGAGCCAACACTGAAGGATGAAGCTGTTCAGATCACAACGGGTGTGGGTGTGAAAAGTTCGGCTTATGTGGTTGTTGTAAGCAGCGACCGGATGGGAGAGGGAGATCCCCAGCTGGGTGCCATCCTGATGAAAGGATTCCTCAATGCACTGAATGAGCAGACGGTATTGCCAACCCACCTTGTATTTTACAATGCCGGTGCGAAAATGGCCACCAAAGATTCGGGAGTGTACAGTTCGTTACAATTGCTGGAGGAGAGTGGGGTTCAAATACTGGTATGCGGTACTTGTGCTGATTTTTATGGTATCAAAGAGCAGCTGGGAGTCGGAAAGATTTCCAACATGTTTACCATTACTGAGACGATGGCTAAAGCGGGGCATGTAGTCAGACCCTGATTCCAGATTCAGGAAAGTACCGGAATTAATGAATAAAACCTGTTATGAATTTATATTTTGACAATTGTGCAACCAGTTTTCCGAAGCCTTTAGCGGTAGCAGAAGCTATGACCAGGCACTTGAATGAGACAGGAGGAACCTATGGCCGTTCAGCCTATCCCCGCATCCTGCATTCGACCAGGCTGGTTGAGGAGTGCCGGGATCAAATTGCCGGGATTATGGGAACAGCGGAAGCCGGCAAAATCATTTTTACAGCCAATGCAACTACTGCACTGAATCTGATGATCCTGGGCATCTGTAAGAGAGGTGGTCACGTGCTTACTTCCTCCATGGAGCACAATGCCATTGCCAGGCCTCTTGAGTATTTGAGGAATATCGGTTTGATTGAATGGGACTTACTTGAAAGCGGTCCTGACGGCAGGATTATAGTCGACAAAATCCCCTCCAGGCTGCGTCCGGATACCTTACTGGTTGCCATCTGTCACATGAGCAATGTCAATGGTATGGCTCAATCCCCGGGTGACATAAAAAGGGTCATCGGGGATATACCACTACTGGTTGATGCCAGTCAGTCGCTGGGGCATCATCCGGTTGAAGCGGATCAGTGGGGAGTTGATTTTCTGGCTTTCACAGGCCATAAATCCCTGATGGGGCCAACCGGTACCGGTGGAGCCTTTATCAGGCATCCCGAAATGGTTGACCCCCTGATATTCGGAGGTACGGGAAGTGGATCTGAGTCTCTTTCAATGCCCTCTTTTGTTCCGGATCGCTTTGAAGCAGGAACACCGAATATTACAGGAATTCACGGATTGAATGCTGCCTTGAAGAACAGGCCGGTTTCATGCCATACCACGGGAGACTTTCTGGATCTGTTGAAAGAAGTCAAACGCAACACCAATTACAAGGTTCGCTGTGCAGAGGATCAGTCCAACCAGGGAAAGTTGTTTTCCGTTGTACATAACAGGTTAAGCTGTTCAACCCTGGCGCAGGTGTTCTACGAAAACTATGGAATTGAATGCAGGTCCGGCTTGCATTGCGCTCCCCTGGCACATCGTCACCTCGGATCGTATCCTACCGGGGATTGCCGGTTTTCCCTTTCTCCTTATCACACCCCCGGGGAGTTGTCCTTTCTTGCCAAAGCTATCCACGATGTTGGGAAATAAAGAAATCTTCCTGTTTCAAAATATCCGCCAGGTTATTCTGGCAGAACGCTGGTGCATTGAGCACAAGGTTGATGTGAGGGTTATTCCGGTACCAAGGCCATATTCGACTGAATGCGGCATGTGCCTGGAGATCAGCAGGAATGACGGTGATAAACTCGAAAGTTTTGCCCAGGGAAGCGGGATGACAACCAAGCGTATCTGAAGCTTTTCCAACCAGTCAGATACCCTTTTATCAGGTTAAGGTGTTTTTTGCCTAATTTTGTTTTTATGAGTGAATTTGATCTTTTATCCACAGTTGAACAGGGTGGTTGTTCCGCCAAGCTTTCCCCCATGCAGCTGGGTGAAATTCTTGCCAAACTGCCAAAGGTAGAACATCCCAGGCTTATGGTAGGTATCGACACCCATGATGATGCAGGTGTATACAAATTAAACGATGAGACGGCCCTTATTTATACTACCGATTTTTTCCCTCCGGTCTGTAGTGATGGCTATGAGTTTGGACAGATAGCAGCGGCCAATGCCCTGAGTGATGTTTATGCCATGGGAGGGACGCCTCTGTTAGTATTGAACCTGATGATGTTCTCTGCTTCCAGGATTCCTCTTGAAGTCTTTGGGTCTATTTTAAGGGGCGGGCATGAAAAGGTTGTTGAGGCCGGCGCCCTGGTTCTTGGAGGACATACCATTGAGGATTATCCCCCAAAATTCGGGCTTGCGGTGGTTGGGACGGTACATCCGGAAAGGCTTATTACCAATTCCGGGGTAAGGGCCGGAGATCTTCTGATTCTCACCAAACCTTTGGGATCCGGCGTTATTCTTGCAGGTCAGCGAAATGGTATGACGGAAGAAAGCACTGTAAGAAAAGTGCTGGATTACATGAAATTGCTTAACAAGAGTGGTGCTGTTGTGATGCAGGAGTTCAACCTGAAAGGGGCCACGGATATAACAGGGTTTGGCCTGCTCGGTCATGCCATGCGGATGGCAGATGCCAGTAATGTAACTCTTAGGATTCAGTCAAAAAATTTACCTCATTTCCAGGAATCCTTCACACTTCTTGAAGAGGGATGCATACCGGGTGCCTGCTTCCGGAACCTGGAATTTGTGAAAGAGCACACCCGTTTCGGGCCCGCAGTCGTCTACGAGCACAAGATGCTTTGTTGCGATGCCCAGACCTCCGGAGGGCTGTTGATGGCTGTACCGGCCATACATGCCGGTGAAATACTTGAAATATTAAAAACAAGAGCAATATTGCCCGATTCCGCTATCATCGGGGAAGCACTGCCCAGGAGCAGTAAAAGCATCTACCTTGATTAATCCAGACTGACAAAATACCTGGTACCGTAGATCAACCGAAGGATTTATTTTTTCTTTTTTCGCAAAAAGATTACCACTCCGGCAACCACAACCAAACCGGCGGCAAAATAAATAACCGGGCTGGTACTACCGGATTCACTCTTCTCTTCTGTGGCTTCGTAAAAAACAGGCTTTGCAGTCTTATCTGCATTGATGGTATCTTTGTTTGCCTTAGATGGCTGTACCTGTGCCAGTGCAACTCCTGCGATATTCAGCAACAGGACTGCTGACAGTGCCAAACGAATGATGTTCTTCTTCATACTATTAAAATTTACTATTGTATAGTTTTTGCCAATTCATCATATTTCTTTGCAATATCCGGATCTGTTGATCTGTAGCTGTCAGCCAGACCTGCAATTGCTTCCTTGAATCCCGGATACATTCTCAAACAAGACTTTAGCAGCTCCCGGGCTTTTTTATTCTCCTTATTCCCGATCCATATCTTCGCCAGTGCAGGATAAGCATCGAAGTATTTCCGGTTAATACCGATCAGTTTCTGATAGAATTCAGCAGCACTGGCGGTATCTCCCTCGTTTGCATAAATGTTTGCCTGAAACATCAGATTTAATTCATGCTCAGGATTAATTTCCAAACCTTTCTCCAGGAGTGACATGGTTTTCTTCTTGTCACCCAGATTGTAAGTGGCAGCGGCAAAATTATAAAAGATTAATTCATCCTTACAATCTTTTTTGATAACTTCTTCAAAGTATTTAACCGCTTCCTCCGGGTGGTTTTGATTCAGGGCCTGGTATGCAAGCAAATCATTCGTGTTGTCTCTTTTCAAAACCGTGCAGATCGGAATACCGGCGGCCTCGATGTTTTTGATGGTGTTTTTCGGAGGCCACAAATTATTTGTAAGCAGGTAAGGGGATATGTAGCTATTGGCGGATAGGTAGAAATCCCAGTCATGCTGGCTTCTTTCGTCGTATGGAAAATATTTCACGGAAATATTTTTCTCATTCCTGAAAAACCAGTTGGCCGGAAAGCTTGTTCCGATTTTAATGCTATCGCCATCATTGTGGTCCCGGATATAGCTGATCAGCCATTCTGAACCCTCCCTGATAGAATGATAGTAATAATCGGTTTCATAATTGCCGTATGCCCCTTTCAATCCTCCCACCAATTGATTGTAATAGAGGTAATAATAAGGTTGATTCCCAACCATGAATCTGACCGGGTGCCAGGAAAGTATGCATACCACCATTATTGCCAACCCCCTTTTTAGACTGGTTCTAAAATACGATATCATGCGCCATAGTCCGGTTGCTGCCAAAACAACAATTCCAGGGTAGACAAACAGGAAATGGCGCCAGGAGCCATAGAGATTTGATTTTTCATATATCACAAATACGATGGGGAATATGATGGTAAAAATCAGAAAAGCATATTTAAGCCATTCCTGGACCGGGGATTTCCGTAATAGGGCAAAAAACCCGATAATACCCACCCAGACAATGAGAGGAATGGTGATCAGCATCAATTTGGGAAGGTAGTACCAGGGCATAAAATCGGACCATAGCTGCTTCCCTTCGAAGATCTGCCTGATGGTTGTCGGGAACCGGGCCATGACATTGTACGACTCCCAAAAACCGGTTATTGGATTTTCCAGTGCATAGGGCCATAGCAACAACCCAAGAAAATAGGAGAGTACTGCAATTACCAGGACAAGGGAAAGCGTTGTTCCTGCATCTACCATGTTGATGGAGGCGGTTCGCCTGTAGTTTATTGTCTCCCTGACCAGGAAAAATAAGAAAAGGTAGCAGATCAGCAGTACACCTCCCGGCCGGATGCTGATGCAGAAGGCCACAGATAGTATCAGCAGGACAGTGTCCGGCCAGTTTTTCTTCCCGGCAAAGAGCACTTTCAACATGAAAAAGGTGCCTGCTATGTAGGCCAGTGCAAATGGAATATCCTTCAGGTTATTCTGTGCATGGCCAAGAAAAGTAGGAGAGACCGTGAAAAGAAGCAGGGTCAGGAGACCGGCACCGTACCCGGAAAGCCAGATGGCAAACAGGGCAGCGATGAGAATGGTGAACCATGCAGCAAGACTGTTCATGATGTGACGAAATGAATAAATATCGTCAATGCTGAACCAGCGAATAAGGATTGTAGTCAGGTTGTCAAAGGATTGCCCGTAATATTTCAGGTGGGAGACAGGTGTATCAAGAGCGCTCTTGTCCTGTCCGTGTGAGGCGAAGTAATTGTAAACTTTAACGGATTGCTGGTAGTGGACCTCTTCATCACCTGAAATCCCTGCTTGCCTGCTTCCTGAAATAAGGATAATAAGCAGTAGCAGAGCTCCTATCGCAAAAAGTGATCTGAAAATCCCTGTTTCATGGATTTGAAGAGTCTTCATGAATTTTTTTGATAAAATATATCGGTCGGTTCTGTGATTCCTTATAGATCCGGAATACATATTCGCCAACTATACCCAGGAAAATTAGCTGGATTGATCCCAGGAAGTAGATGCTTAACAAAGTGGAGGACCATCCGAGCAACGCCAGTCCAAGAATCTTTTCAACCAGCACATAGATTCCCGCCAGCATGAAAACAATTGTTCCGATGGTTCCCAGGTAGAGGCAAAGCCTTATGGGAAACCTGGAGAATGAAAAGATGGCGTCACTGGCCAGTGCAAATAGTTTGGAAAGGCTCATTTTTGGTTCTCCCTGGAGCCGGTCCTCACGGATATATTCGACTGTCCCCTGCCTGAACCCAATAAATGAACGCAGACCTGGCATATAGCGCACTTTTTCCTTCATGGAAAGGAGTGCTTTCAGGGCTTCCCTGGTTAGCATCGAGAAGTTCCCGGCATTCTCCATATTTTCCAATCCTGTGATGTTTTTGAAGATCAGGTGGAACAGGAAAGTGTAAAAATTCCGCTGGCCATGACCTTTTCTACCGGTCCTTTTTCCGCTGACGATGTCAAAACCCTGGTCCCTGATTTTACGGTACATATCGGCAAGAAGTTCGGGGGGGTCCTGCAGATCTCCATCCATCATGGCGACGATCTCACCGGTGGACAGCTCAAGGCCGGCAGTAAATGCTGCCTGGTGCCCAAAATTTTTCGAAAGGGAGATGATCCTGATTCTTTTGTTCTTATCCCTGTGGATCAGCAGTTTTTCAACGGTTCTGTCGGTGCTTCCGTCATCGATAAAGAGGATTTCGTAATCGCCGGTAAATGATTCCACAGCGGCAATAACCCTGGAGACCAGATCGTCGATCAGTTGTTCTTCATTGAAAACAGGGATAACCAGGGAAAACATAGGCTGAATGGGTGTTTTTACTGAAATTGACAGGAACAAAGTATATTCACACAAGAACAAAGCGTGTGAAAAAAGTATTCACACACGCTTTGCTGATGTTAAAATGATTCTAAATGTATAAAAAATCCGGGATTAAATCTACCTGCCGGTTATCAGATTTTACGCGGACCCTTCATCCTTTCCAGGGTGAAGGATGCAGCGACCTGAAGATCGGGAATTTTCTGCAGCTCCTGAACTGCCGGGATACAATAATCTGATCCCATCCATGCAAGCTCTCTGAGGATTAATTTTTTACCCTCTACGGTTGCATTTTCGGCTTTCAGAATTTCAACCATTCTTTTCTCAAGATCAAGAAGGGCTGCCGGGTCGGAAGTGGCTTTACGTAACCTGCCCTGGAGATCAGTCAGGTAGCGGGTACTTTTATCAATTTCATAGGCTGCAATTTTCTCAAGATCTTCCTCCAGTGTAACCTCCTTGTATTCAGGTCTGTATACTGCGCAGGCAACGTTTGGAAAATCCTGCGGGATAGCCTGTGTCACGTTACCGCAGGCCGCCCATTCGGCACCGCGCTGCAAGGTTACAATAAAGCCGACGCACTCTGTTGCAGGATGTGTTTCATCTTTACCAACGTGACCCATGGCTGTATGGAAAATTCTTCCCTTACCGTAAGTGATGGTCATCAGCATGGGTTCATCCCTGCCAGTGCCTCTTTTTGCGGTATCGGCGTAGGCTGTAGCGAGAATTTCCATGTTTTTGGCGGGGCCGCGAAGCGTGCTGTAAAGTTCATCCTTGCCATGCATCCATGCAAAGGGAAGTCCTTTCATGATCGGATGATCTGCCTTGCGGGCCCTAACAAGGAATTCATGCTGCGGTCCGTGAGAACCGGCAGAACCGGCTGTTGTATCGATTACAAGCTCATTTTTTTTGTAATATACATAGGGACCGTCTTTTTCAGAGCGCTTGTTCCAGCCGCCCAGGCCAATGATTTCGTTGTATTCTTTCCAGTCTGCGAAGGAGTTGTCGGCTTCGTGGTAGATAACCACGCCCCCTCCGTTTTTCACATACTCAAGAAAAGCGGCCTTGGTTTGTTCGGGCCAAGCTTCGCCGTTATAATCCATCACGACAACATTGTATTTCCCGAAATCAGGTTTGAAGTCGCTCAGGTCTTTTCCTTCAGGGGGAGTGGTGGCCACGTCGGTTGTAAACAACTTTGTCTGGTCGAGTATTACTTTAAGGATCGGGGCAGATGCTTTCCAGTTGTGGTTACTCTGACCGGTAACGATCAATGCCCTGTAGGCAGTTTTTTCCTGGCAGGCTTGAAAGAAGAGGAGAAATCCTGCAAAAAGCAGAATAAGTGTATATCTGAATCTCATGATTAAGCGAATTAAATGGTTGGTAATGTCCATGGTTGGCGATAAGGCCTGTCAAGCAGGCGAGCGGCCATCGGGTTTCCAATGATCTCCTCTTTTTCAGGATCCCACTGTATCTTTTGCCCTGTCTGCATGGCAATTTCGCCCAACAAACCAACAGAAATAGCCCTGTAAGCTACTTCGATCGGTGCGATGGTTTTCTCGCCGGAGCGTATGCAGTCGACAAAATTTTGCCAGTGGTTATCGCTTTTAATCAGGTGGATTTCCTTCTCGCCTATCACTTCCTCCAGAATTTTAGGATCTGAAGCAAAGAGCGTTTCTCCGCGATTGACATGAATCCATCCTTTGTCTCCGTACCAGGTTGTGCCTGAACCTTTTTCAAGGCGGGCATCGTTGCATACCCTCATTTCGATACCGTTGGCATATTTGCAAAGGAAATCGTATTCGACCGGTACATTGTAGATACCTTCCCTCGGATAAACGCCTACGCCGGCAATTTCAACCGGACCGGTGTGTTCAAGTCCTGCTCCCCAGTTGGCAATGTCAATGTGGTGACCTGCCCAGTCGGTGAGTTGTCCTCCGGAGTATTCAAGTATCCAGCGCCAGTTCCAATGGCTGACACCACGGTAGGCAACTTTGGGTGCAGGCCCCAGCCACATGTCCCAGTCAAGTTCTTTGGGAACATCCTGGATCGGAGGGGTGCCAATACCTTTGTTCCCGTTTGGCAAGCCTACTTCGATGTATTTGATTTTTCCTATACGGCCATTGATTGCCAGTTCGGCTCCCCTGTGGAAATTAGGCCTGGACCTTTGCCAGCTGCCCGTTTGCCAGGTGATTTTATTCTTCTGAACGGCTTTCACAATTGTCTGACCATCACGGATGGTGCGACAGATAGGTTTCTCACCATATACATGCAGTTTTTTCTCCACTGCGGCGGTATAGATGATTCCGTGCCAGTGGTCGGGCAAGGCAATAGTAACTGCATCCAGCTTCTCTTTTTCCAGTAGTTCGCGGAAATCGCCATAGGTCCTGCAATCGTTGTTGGCATAAGCAGCATCCGCTAAATTTTTAGCTTTTCCCAGGTTGTTGGCATCAACATCACAAACTGCCACAAACTGGACCTCTTTGTTGAGTTCCAGGAAGTCGCGCATGTTGCTTTTACCCTGGGAACCGGTACCGATGGCTCCCATGACAATCCGGTTGCTGGGGGCCAGTCTGCCGCCCATACCTAGCGCTGTGGAAGGGATTATCTGCGGAAGGATGAGAGTTCCCGCAGTTGCAACAGCCGAATTTTTCAAAAAAGTTCTTCTGTTTGATTTAGTTGTCATATTTGGAATATAAATGGTTGTTAATGAATCAATAGTTGAGATATTTTTGATTTCGGATTATTCCTGTGGCGGATTAAACATTGGGTGCTGTTCCGGGGACGGGAACCTCGAATTTCATGTCAACGGGACCAAACTGCAATTCTTTGGGACCCAGCTGCATATCTGATTTCATCATTTCCTCCCAGGTTACCATTTGCCCGGTGTAGGCTGCTGTTCTTCCCATGATGGCAGTCAGCGTTGAAAGGGCGGTCTCTTCAGCCTGGTTTACATATTCTCCCTTCCTGATGGCATGGACCAGGTGCATATGTTCCTGTACATAGGCAGGGATTTTCAGCTGGCTCATTGTATTCCCGTTCTCGTCCTTTGGATATTCAAATTGCCATTTGACATTCCCGTTGAGGTCCCAGATGGTATTGACACAGTTGGTATAACCTTCAGTTCCCATCACCAGTTCACCTGTTCCATTGGCGCAACTGTCGATCTGTCGGCAGTAACTGTGTGAGCTGACTCCGTTTCCATAGTCAAAATCAATGTTAAAATAGTCGAACTGGTCGCCTGTTACACGCCTGTGCCGGCCTCCGTTGCCGATAGCCTTTACCGGCGTCCGGCCCATGAACCAGTTGACGACATCAATATTGTGGACGTGGGTATCCAGGATGTGGTCGCCGCAAAGCCAGCAGTAATTATTCCAGTTCCTCATCATGTAAGTCATGTCGTCCCAACCTTCCTCGCGGGTGCGAAACCATACATGTTCCTGGTTCCAGAATGCCTTGGCAGAGGTCAGTCGGCCAATTGCACCTGCGTGAACACGTTTGTAGGTTTCTATGTAATCTTCCTGGTGACGTCGCTGGGTACCTGTAACGATGCACAAACCCAGGGCTTCAGCTTTCCTGGCTGTAGCAATAACTGAACGGATGCCAACAGGATCCACTGCGGCAGGTTTTTCCATGAAGACATGCTTTTTGTTCTGGATGGCTTCCAAAAGATGTTCAGGACGAAACCTTGGGGGTGTTGCCAGCAGAACGACATCCAAATCAGTAAGGGCCATCAGTTTCTTGTAGGCGTCAAAACCTGTGAAGC
Source organism: uncultured Tangfeifania sp. (assembly GCA_964506325.1). Lineage (GTDB taxonomy): Bacteria > Bacteroidota > Bacteroidia > Bacteroidales > Prolixibacteraceae > CAINVV01. The sequence goes on along the minus strand of CAZDLO010000009.1, from coordinate 53,407 downwards.
AATTTTTTTCGGGTATTTCCAGGTTGAATGATTTGAACCTGTCACGGAATGCGTCAATCTTGTCCTGGAAAACATCGGCCACTGCAATGATTTCAAGATCCGGTCCTGCACTGATAAAATTGATAGCAGCACCGGTACCCCGGTTTCCGGCACCAACGAGTCCGGCCCTTAGTTTTCTTCCTTTTGGAGCTCCTTTAAGAATCGGGGGAAGACCGAGGGAGGCATTGGATACTTCTTTGCTGCATGATGAAAGCAACGCATGGGCTCCTACAACGGATATACCTGCAAGTACGCCTGCTCCCAAAAATTTTCTTCTGTCAATATTTTTCTTGTTTTCCATGGGTAAAAGTCTTTACTGACCTGCTATTGTTGAGTCAGCTTCACAAACAATTCTAAAACCTACATCATTACTATCTGAATACCACCAAACACTTTTGGGCATCTGCGGATCTGTCATCAACCAGGCCCTGGTTTTTGTGAAATCCCTGGAGGCGCTCCTAACATCCTTGGCGTCGCTTTTGAATGATCCGCCCCGAATTACATGTTCCTCGCCTGCTGCCGGTCCTGCCGGATTTGAGATTGGTTCTGCAGCAGCAGTTTTGTAACTGTTTGGCGAATAGTAATCCGAACAAAATTCAGCCACGTTTCCGAGCATATTTTTTAAACCGAAAGGATTGCTCTTAACATTCTCAGGCAGTTTGGTCCTGGTCTGACTGTTTACTTTGTATATTACAAAGGAGTTGATCAAAGTAGTATCCGGACCAAATAATTTGTTCATCAATCCGCCTGAACTGAATTTTTTCGGATCTCCCGGGAAAAAATAGGGTTCTTTGGTGCCCCCGCGGCATGCATATTCCCATTCGGCTTCTGTTGGCAGCCGGTATTTCTTTCCTGTTTTTTTGGTTAGCCACTGGCAGTAGGTGCTTGCAGCTTTCCATGACATTGTGATGGCCGGGTGGGATCCTTTACCCCAACCCTGATCCGGGGCTCCCCAGGGAGGAGTCGGTCCTGTGATGGCATCGGTAACCGGCTGGGTTATTACAGCCTCTTTTCTGCCCTGCGAGGCGGTGGCCTTGAAAAATTCAAGATATTCATCCCAGCTGACTTCTGCCTGGCCCATCCAGAATCTTGAAATATGCACTTTTCTGACAGGGCCCTCATCCGGTTTTCTAAGCTGCTCTTTTTCGGGGCTTCCCATCTCAAAAGCTCCTTCAGGTATGGCGATCATGCTGAAAGTCAGGCTTGTGCCGGGTACTTTTTCCTCATAGTTTTCAAATTTTTTCACCAGTGCAGGTTCTGAAAAAATTTCCCTTGCCATGGTTTCGGTGACACCAAAACCGGCATTGTGGGCATGGAGGTTGTTTTTATCGTAATGGCCGACATTCAGGTGACAGTTGAGGCAATTGGGTTTTTGTCCGGCAGGACTGTTGACATATTGCAAGTGAGCATTGCTGCCATTTACGGACAGGGTAACAGGAAACAAATTTTCGTGGCAACGGATGCAGGACTTCTCGTAAACATAGCCCTTTGCCATTTCGAGGGTTTTCTTTGCTTCCCAATCGATGGAAGCACTATCCTTAAAAAGTTTTCCATACACATCCTTGATGCCATGTTTGGCTTTAGCAAACAGGTATCCATGACCTTTTGGAGGCAGGTGGCACTCGACACAATGGGTTACAAATCCCGACTTGTTGTTGTAATGTTCCGATAATCGCCAACTCTGGTCAGGAATGGGATGTATGTGGCAGGAGACGCAGTATTTGTCTGTGGAGGTATAATCAGAAACCTTGTTCAGTGATACTATAAAGAGACCGCAGAGCAGGATTCCTGATCCCACCAGGAGAAATTTCAATTTGTTTCCTGTGAAGGCATTTCTCAACTTCATGCTGAATAACTGTCGTTTTTATTATGGTTTTTATTAAAAAAGGAATGTGCCGACAAAAGAAACATGTTGAAGACGGGTGTTCACCAAACAATGGCTACAGTTAAAGATCTTCAATTTAAAGTAGTAGCAGGCCGGATCCCTTTATTTACTCCCTAAAAATAGCTTTAATATTAATTCATCTGTAATCAAATGGTTATAATTTTTTTAATTAACGGATCCGGGTAACTACTGTTTCTTCGCTTCGAGCCTTACCATGGCAGCAGCGGCCCAGAGTACAGCTGCCTGGCCATGGTAATTTCCGGTACTTTTTGGCCTTGTCAGGTAATGTTTCTTTTTGGCTTTTGCATTTGTACCTACGCAAACGTTTTCAACCTCGCCCTTGTTATTGACATACCCGGCCAGGGCTTTCCAACCGGCCAGGGTCTTATCCATGAATTCATCCTCAGGAAGCCAGCCCTTGTCAAGACCGGTTGCAAGGGCAAAAACGAACATCCCGGTGCAGGATGATTCGGGATAACTTGCCGGATCATCCAGCAACTGGTGCCACATTCCGTCGCTGCCCTGGTAACCGATCAACGTACGCATCATTTTTCTGTAGGCCGACATAATTGGCGGATAGTACTTGTTGCCGGCAGGGAGCACCATCAAAACCTCTGTCATGGCTGCTGCAGCCCATCCATTACCACGTCCCCAGAAAAACGGGGCATCCTCACGGTGAAAGAAAAGTCCGTTTTCCCGTTGCAGCCGTGCACAATAAACAACCAGCTGACGGGCCGCCCTGTTAAGGAATACTGTGTCTTTCATGGATTTGTATGCCTGTACCTGTAATGAACCGACCATATACATGTCGTCTACCCAATACCGGGACAATCCTGACAGGCCCTCTGCATTGAGCTCCTTAAATTCGTCCCTGTTCAGTTTTTCGGGTATTGCCAGGTATTTTTGCTGGCCAGTCTGACGGTACAACTCATAAGGCCATATGCCAAAAACGTTGTAATCCACATGACCCATGTGCGGCTTCTTTCTTCCTTCCAGGTATGGGGCATATCCTTTTGCTATTCTTTCGGTGATAGTTTTGTCACCCAAAACATCTGCCAGGATCAGGCTGCCGTAATAGGTACATACTTTCTGGTAACGCCATCCGAAGCGCCGGCCGGTGATATTGTCCACAATCTTTTTGCCTGTTTCGGCAGGAGAGTTCACAATACCGGTCCCGGGTAGAACATCCTTCCTGTTCTCACCTGACATCACGACAGGTAGGATTAGCAGTGAGAGCAAAATTGCAGGGATTAAAATGATCCTCATGGTTTTGATGGTTGGTTGATAATATTTAAATATATTAATATCAATGCTATAAATAGCAGGCACTGAAATTTATCCAGAAGTTACTATTCATAGTTCCCTTGTTTCCTGATCGCATTTTTATAATCCAGGAACAATGATTGTCCGTTATGTTTGATTGTGAATGCATCTGCCTTCCTTTCCGCTTTGCAATAGGGGGAATCAAACCTGTCATAATTAATATCAACAGTATTGTTGTCCACGCTAAAACCATCCCTGAATTTCAGATCGTATTTTTTCCCTTTTGAATGGTATGTAAGGGCGAGGCTGACAGAATCGAAATCACATTTATTGCTGAGTATCCTGCGCCGGAATTCTTCAAAGGAGTGATCTGTCTCTTGTGAACCTGCTTCAATAATCCAGAAGGTTTTTTTTCCGTATTGAATAAGATTGTCCCCGGATTTTTCCCGCAACGAGAGATTGTTCTTTGTTATCATGGCACAATAGGTACGGCCCTTCTTTCCCAGGGCATAATTGCCTGAAATATATGTAGAGTCAAACTGTTCTTTTGGAAACCAGGCATGTGTATAATTCAACAGGGGATTCTCCATCATCCCTTTTTTAGCAGGGATATTGTAGACCGCCAGTGATACATTCTTTTCCTGTCCAACGTGAGGCAGGTGCCCGTATCCCACCCAGTAATTGGGCGATTGTGCCGGCTTACCCTTTTCCAGGGCAGGATGAGTATGGAATATGCTGAAAGAGTTGCCAATGTTCATCCCTGCAACATGCTGCTGGTCGCCATAGGTTCCAGGATGGTAATTCTGGGCGGAATAGAGGGAGAAGTCGGCGGTTTTGAAAGTATAGGTATTCCCCCGCTGGATTGCCACACCGTTCGATTGCGGATTGATGAAGCGAGAAAGTGCAGGTTCGAGGTGCAACCAGTTCAGGAGGCTGAAATCCATCACTTTGAGATCCGACAAAAAACCGTTGGAGAACATTCTATTTTCCCGGACAAAGGATAGCGTATTCCTGATGATTTCATCATTTGAAAAGGCCTCCATTCCGAGTTGCATCATCATGCTTCTGGTATCCGTTCCATAATAGCCCTCATTTTTTAGTTCGGAGATATCCAGTCCATTGCTTTGCCTGATTACCACGTTATTGGTATCCTTCCCAATTTCAATTATGACACGGGGAGGAAAATATTTTTTTGTAGTCATCAAACCGTAGATCAAACCATGTCCCAATTTGTCGCCATTTCCCCAGTAGTAGTTGGTGATGCCCCCCAAAGTTGTACGGGGCCCGCCCTTGCGGCTGTTCTCGTAAGCCCTTCCGCTTGCAGAAACGAACATGGTTTTAATATTCTGGGTTGCGACATCGAAAAGCAGCAAATCCATGATGATTTCCATTTTTCTGACGATTTCATCATCTTCCGACAGATCGATCAGGTTGATCATTCCACCAATATCCTCTGAATAGTATACATTGGAATAAAACTCTGTAAAACCGTATTTCCAGCGCATGTCCATCCAGTCCAGAATTCTTTTCCTGGCTTTTTCGACATGTTGTTTTCCGGTGAGTCCGCTGCCCGGGAAAAGGGCATCGGGATATTTCCTGCCAACCAGGTATTCGGCAGAAGCAAATAAAACCTGGTGGTTCTCGCTCCAGTAACACATTGAATTTCCTCCGGGCTCGTCCCACCAGTACCGGAATTTCAGCAAGCTCTTTTCTATGCGCGACTTTACATCAGCCGGAATCCGGTCTTCAAATTCATACAATATTCGAATCAGGGACACCAGTTTGAAGTCAGAGCAATCATACTGGGAATCGATGAATTGGAGCGTGCCATCCAATCCCTTCCAGTCAATATCCTGTTTTCCCGCTACCAGATCTGCATAAATATGGTCCTGGAGGGCAGGCGCATCTATTGTCTCTCTTAACGGATAAGCCTTGTTTCGGTAAAGGCTTACCAAGTCAGCAATGGAAGATGAAACAATGATTATGACGGCAGGGATAAACAGCCATGACCATCGGAACTTATATTTTGCTTTGGTGTTGAACATTATATCAGGATGTCAAAATGTGTAAAAGTTGTCATAAACCAGGTTAAAAATAGCAAGTCATTCCCTATTTTGGCTGATGAATCCGATCAATTTAGCGAAACTATTCATTTCCGGTTCTTTTTCGTTGCAGGAGGTGACCCATGTTACCATTGTCCTGGAAGGTTTGGCAATTAGCAGGATCTGCCTGCCATCATCCACCCGGCCGGAGAATTCTTCTTCCCTGAAGATCAGTGCGGCACCAACCGCAATTTTTTCCGCAGCCACATCTTCGGGATGGATTCCCCATGTTGCGATATAGTTTTTGCCGGCGTCAACTTCAACCCCCTTGTGGTAATTGAGCCCGGTGACGAACTGAACCTCTTTCCCGGTTTCGGAATGTGCCTCGATTTTCATTTTCCTGGTTTTCGGAACGGCAGTGATCCTTACCAGGATATTCACTTTTTCACCTTTGTATGGAACTCCTTTGGAGAGCATTTCGATGAAAGCACTGCCTCCTTCTTTCCCCACCCTGGCAGTTCGTACAGATACCGGGTTCAGATCGATCACCCTGCTCCCATCCCATAATTTGACTCCTCCAAGTCCGGCACTTTTCCCCACTTTGTAATAATCGGCTCCCCATCCTTCTTTTTGATCTTTTTTTGAGGGGTACCATTTTTTTGCTGCGAGTTCCAACCCGGGTTTTGACTTTGAATACACATCCACTGCCGAAGTTTTATTAAAATAGATCCGCAGGGCAAACCATTCGTTTTCAATAGCCGGTCCGTGATGTCCCGCTTTTCTGAACATATTTCCGCTCCTGGATTCTACTTCACGTAAATCCTGTTGCCTGTTCTTTTTCAGAAAAAGGCTGACATCGGTATTAACCTGTGCGGCGGCGAATTGTGAAGAAATGGTCAGAACCAGCAAACAAGCTATTTTCATGGAGGATTCAATTAATGGGAATGAATTAATGTCCTATTTTTCAAGAATTTGGCCCCTATTTTGCGGGGACTGGGGGAGGTAAAAAATTGGAGAATGAAATTGCGACAATTTATTTTTGTCATTATTTATCTCAACTCCGGAATCAGTTTTAACCCGAAAGAAATGCCCCAAATAAATATTATTTGAGGCATTTCAGTGGATTTGGGTATTAAGATTGTTCTATAATTCGCGTATTTTGAGGTTGCGGAACCAGCATGCGTAGCCATGATCCTGCAGTCCGATGTAACCTTCCTTTGAAACTCCTTCTTTGAAGCCCTGGAAATTTTTGAATTTGCTTTTGGCAATCATGGCATCCCACTCGGGGGTCCACAAAGTATATTTTACTACCTCCACTCCATTCATTACATGGGTTACGTTACCGTCTTTTACCTTTACAACAATGGTGTTCCATTCACCGGCAGGATGTACCGTATTTGGATCGCATGGGAGGATATCGTAAAGAGATCCGGCCAGGTGGTTGGCTAATTTGTTGTCGCCTGCATCTTTGTTGTCGAGTACCTGGATCTCCGGTGCTGCATAGTAGATTGGTTTACCCGGGACTTCCCTAACATAGTAAAAGATCCCTGAATTGGTTGCTTTTCCTGCTTTCCAATCGATGGAGAGTTCAAAATTCTTGAATTTTTTGGTGGAAAAAACAACATCGCCATTGGAGCCTTGTCCGGGCTTTTTATCAGGCGACGTGAAAATCTTCATCGAATTGTCTTCAATGATCCAGTTGGCAGGCATAGCAGTACCATTACATTGTCTCCAGCCGCTAAAATCCTTTCCGTTGAACAAAAGGGTCCAACCCTCTTTTTTCTCTTTTTTAGTCAGCTTGTTGACTTTTTGAGCAAATGAAGGAGCTGCAAACAGAATAGCTGCCACCAGTGTGATTGTCAAAAAAATGTTTCTTTTCATCTTGTAAAAATGTTTTTTAGTCATTGGTTCAATGCAAGTTCAGGGGAAAGAACCTTGTAACCAATGTGGGATTAATTTTGAATACCTGGTATTGATTATTTCCTGTCGTCTAAGATAATTAAATGCCATTTACCTGCCAAGAAAGTCCCTCAAAACTTGCATTAATTATTTTTCGAGGCTTCAAATTTGAATACCCCGGAAGGTATTCTGGATGCTGCCATTCTGGCCAGAAGCTCAGCTACAATTTCCGGATGCTTGTCTGCAATATTGTTCTCTTCCCCGGGATCCCGGCTTAGGTCGTACAATTCGGTGGTTGTCTTTGAGGGAATAAAAACCTGGTAACGTACAAGTTTCCAATTATTTTTCCGGATAGCCTGTCTTCCGTCTCGTTCATGAAATTCCCAGTAGAGTGTTTCGTGATTTTTCTGGCCTTTTTTTCTGAGCAGGGTGGGCAAAAATGATATTCCATCGATGTTTCCGGGAGTTTTGGCACCGGATATATCTGCCAGGGTAGGCATTACATCCCAAAATGCCGAGAGGTGCCCGCTGGTTGATCCCTTGCTGATTTTGCCAGGCCACCAAACAATCATCGGTTCGCGGATGCCACCTTCGTAAAGATCTCTTTTGTAGCCTTTATACGGGCCGTTGCTGTCGAAGTAGTCAGGATCTGCTCCTCCTTCCATGTGCGGGCCGTTGTCTGAACTGAAGATGACAATGGTATTTTGATCCAGGCCAAGATCCCTGAGACGGGCAAAAATCTCGCCGACTTTTTCGTCGAGCAGGGTGACCATGGCGGCAAAGGCAGCATGTGATTCAGGCTGAGTACCATAAGCTCCTTCCCTGAACCTTTTGCTACCCGGTTCGGCACCCACATATTTTTTTTCGGGCAGGAACTTTCCCCGGTACTTTTCCATGTATGCGGAAGGTAACAACAGTTCTGCATGGGGGATTGTGGTGGGATAATAGAGGAAGAACGGCTTGTCCTTGTTGATTTCCATAAATTTCAGGGCCTCTTTGTGAATCAAATCAGGAGCATAAACCCCGAATTTATCCCCGCTGTTACCTTCCAGGATTATTTTTTTGTGGTTGTCCCACAGGTGGCCCGGGTAGTAATTGTGGGCGAGTCCCTGGCAGTTGTATCCATAGAAGCGGTCAAACCCCTGGTTGTTGGGATCCCCTTCCGAACCCGGGAAACCCAATCCCCATTTCCCGAAGGCTCCGGTGACATAGCCGGCATCCTTCAGCATTTCGGCTATGGTTACTGTCTCTGCGGGCAGTGGCCACTGTCCTTCATTTCCCACTGTTTTGTTGCCACGGATCGGGGTATGTCCTGTTGTAAGCCCGGTCATCAGGGAGGAACGGGAAGGAGCACAAACGGTAGTTCCGGCATAGTGCTGGGTGAAACGCATCCCCTCACTCGCCATGCGGTCGATGTTGGGAGTCTGAAAATGTTTTTGCCCATAGCAGCTCAAATCTCCGTACCCCAGGTCATCGGCCAGGATATAGATAATGTTCGGTTTTTGGGCGAATGCGGAAATTCCGGCTAACTGGGTTAATACCAGTACGATTGGCTTAATTCTATTCATATCATTGAATCGTTTTGACGAATTTTTTTCACGGCAGCAGCAGCAATTATCAAAGGCGGTTGGCAAGACAGCAAATTTTGGATCCGAACGCCTGAGTGCAGACTTTTCAACATTAAATTTTGAGGATAAGTTTTATAAAATTATTTATTTTTCCGGTATCTTCACTTCCATTCCCGAATACAATTCAGATGTTCAACACAATCGTTACCCTGGTATATGTTATCCCAAATCTTTACGTATTCATTCGTATAGGCCAGCTTTTTATCAGCAGGAGGCACCGTCTCCGGTACACCTTCATTTTCCTGTCTATTGCCCTGTTTTTTCCAATTGTCAATATCCTTCCGCGCAATGAAACAGGGTTTTTCTTCCTATTCCTCTATAAAACTGCCGGTTACCTCCTTCCATATTGTCTTTACCTGTTTCAATTCCTGCTGCTGTTCGACATTTTTCTGCTGGTCAACAGGTTTACCGGAATGGTCAGCAGGGACAATCTGCTAAACAACAGGTTCAGAACCATCGCACTGTCTTCCATACTTGTTGCCTCCATGCTGGTTGTGGTGGCGGGAGCCATTAATTTCAATACCATCCGAACTTCAGAATATGAGGTTGAGATTCCACGTAAATATTCCTCTCTTGAACAGCTCAAAGTGGTGTTTGTTTCTGATTTTCACCTGAAGGAGAATACGGATTTTGGATTTGTAGAGCGGTATGTCCAAAGAGTCCGGGAGATAGGGCCCGACCTGTTGCTGTATGGCGGAGATATTGTGGAAGGAAGAAGAGAGGGTGGGCAGATGGCCAGATATGAAGATATACTCAGAGGGATCCATCCCAGGTATGGCGTGTACGCTGTCCTTGGGAATCATGAATATTACACAGGAAATAACGACGGGAATTTTTTTAGCCGGGCCGGAATGAAGCTCCTGGGAGATTCAGTGGTTGTCGTGGACCATCTTTTTAACCTTGGCGGCAGGTATGACAGTCGTTTCGGCAGGAGGTCGTCCATTGGTGACTTGATGAAACAGGTGAATGATTCTCTTCCTATGATCCTGCTGGATCACAAGCCTTCTGAAATTGAACAGGTGAGCAATACCAAAGTTGATGTTCAATTTTCCGGGCACACACATAATGGCCAGATGTTTCCTGTCAACCTGATTCTGAGGAGTATGAACCGGTTGACCTGGGGTTACGAAAAAATCAGGGATACCCATTTTTTTGTTTCCAGCGGAATTAGAATGTGGGGTCCTCCTGTGCGAACAGTCGGAAAATCGGAAATCATGGTGGTGACGGTGAGGTTCAGATGAAGTGAAAGTTATGAGCTATAAGAGATGAGACATGAGATAGTTGGAAGGGTGAGGGGGAGACTAAAGGATTGTCTTGATTGCTATTGATTGCAAATCGACCTGATTTTTGAACCCTGCAGAATTCATTGGCTGAAGGCCATATAGAGCTTAGCACAGGGCAACGCCCTGTGTGACAGATATCGAAGGAACCGCCGGCCGAGTACAAATGGTCAAAAATGAGAAGGTGCATTTATCGGTCGGAACGAAACCGGGTGAGCAAGGAGCATGTGGTACAGAATAAAAAACGAAGAGACTGGAAGACTGCTATGTTGGTTATAATAATTTGTAAATCAAAATTATAATATATAAATATGATGAATAAAATTGTAAAGAGAACTGTCTGGGGATTCGGGATCCTGGTGGGTTTGCTGGTAATTGCAAGTGCTGTGTTTCTTATCAATTTTTTACTTGCGACAAGGAGCATGACACCGCTGGAAACGACGGCAGTGAATGATTCGGTCTTCTGTGTGAAGGACAGATTCGTCAATGCCTTTATTTTTAAAGGCAGGGAAAGCTACCTGATGGTGGATGCAGGGATCAGCGAAGGATCCGTCCGGGACGAACTGAAAAAGCTGGGTCTTGCTCCCGGTCAAATTACAACTATCCTGCTGACCCATACTGACGGCGATCATATTGGTGCCGTAGGACTATTCAGTAACCCAAAGATCTATCTGCACAAGGATGAAGAGCAAATGATCAATGGCACAACGGCAAAAGCGGGACCTTTTAAAACCATTTGGAAATACGGGCCTTACCAGCTTTTCAACAGTAATGACACCTTGACTATCGACGGACTGAAGATCAGGATCTTACATACGCCAGGGCATACCCCCGGATCGGTATGTTTTGTGATCAACAACGATTACCTGCTTACCGGGGATAATTGCATTGTGAAGGATGGCAAGGCTGAGCACTTCGTCGAAAAGTTCAACATGGATACCGGGAAACAGGATGAGTCACTGAAGGCCCTTCCCGACCTGAAGTCATTCAAATATATTATGACGGCGCACCACGGGATGATAAAAAATTAGTGAGAAGGCAAAGGCGGTAGTCACAAAAGTTCAGCTTAACCGCAAAGGACACTAAGAAGGCGCAAAGTTCACAAAGTAATGTTATTGATATGCTTTGCGACCTCTTTGTGCTCTTTGCTGTTAAGGTATTTTTCTTTTCAGTCACCCCTCTGGAATTTACCAGAATCCCTGCTCAGGAAATTGAGGCAAGGGCTTCTGCCACTGCCACAGGTAATTTTGTGGTTGGCCTGCCAATGAGCCTGGACAACTGTTTCCCATCATCGAACAAATCCCCTTTGGAAGCGCTGACATCCCAGCTTGCTATGGCTTCCGCAAACATTTCAGGCAGGCCAAAACTCTTCAGGATGGCTGCATACTCTTCTTCCGGCAGGTTTTTATATGGAAGCACCTTCCCTGACCGGAGTGAAACTTCGGCCGCCAATTCAGTCAATGTATAAGCATCATCACCAGCCAGTTCATAGGTTTTCCCCTGGTGGTTTTCCCCTGTCAGAACTGCGATGGCCGCTGCTGCAAAATCCGACCTCGTAGCTGATGAAATTTTACCATTCCCGGCGCTTCCTATCAGCGCACCTCCGGCAAGGGCACCTGCGAGGGAACCGGTATAGTTCTCTGTGTACCATCCGTTGCGAAGGATTGTGAAGGGAATTCCGGAATCTTTCAATGTTAATTCTGTCGCCAGATGCTCTCCGGCAAGGCTCAGGGAGGAGGAGTCTGCATGCAGCAGGCTGGTATAAACAATCCATTTGATGCCTGCCTCTTTGGCTGCCCTGATGACATTGGCATGCTGGATAGCCCGCTGACCGATTTCATTTCCCGAAATAAGAAGAAGGGTATCAATCCCTTCCAGCGCACCCGACAGGTTGACCGTATTGACGTAATCAAATTCGCGTGCTTCAATCCCTAGTCCGGCTGCTTTTGCAGTGGAGCGTACCAATGCTACAATACTTTCTGAAGAAATCTTTTCCTTCAGTTTTTCTACCACCATGCGGCCCAATTGACCGGTGGCACCTGTTATTCCAATTTTCATACTTTCATACTTTAAATTACTAATGTATATTTGCTTACCAATTGTTATTTACTTACCTTTGGTTAGTCAAAGATAAATGAAGAAAAAGGAGAAAACAAGACCTTACAACATGGTATGTTACTTACCACAGAGTTAGAAACGCAGATAATTAGCAAGTTATGGATGAAAATATTTTAAAAAAATACAGTGATGCCGATCATTGTCCGGTAAGGAATGTACTGGAGCGGTTTGGGGATAAGTGGTCACTGCTGGTGCTGATGCTCCTGGAAGACGGGAAAATTTTGAGATTCAGCGAGATAAACGGCTATATCCAGACCATTTCCCAAAAAATGCTTTCCGTTACCCTGAAGACACTGGAAGCAGACGGACTCATCAGGCGAACCGTTTACCCACAGATTCCTCCTAAGGTGGAATATGAACTGACACCGATGGGGCAATCATTGCTGCCGCATCTGCATGACCTGGCGAAATGGGCTTTGGTGAATATGGATCAGATAAAAGCATCCAGGCAGCAATATGAACATGCCATGAGAAGGAACTGATGTTAACCGGGTATCACAAGCCTTTTTTACCCGACCCCCGGAAATCCGCTTATTTTGCCGGCCACTCCCAGTTGATAAGATCTTTGCTCCAGGCAATCCCGATAGAGGCGTTTTTATCGAAATCTCCCTGTTTTTCCGTCAAAGGGCCCGAACCATGAAAGAACATCAGGTATTTTGCCTCCAGGTTGTCTTCCAGCTTTACAACAACTCCGGCTGTTATCCTTCCCTTTGCCCATTCCCAGCCCGACTGACCCAATGTGACCAGGTTGCCCCAATCGGTCCAGTTTCCGAGGTCGGCAGATTTCTTTATGCCAATTCCATTGGAGGGAGAATGGAAAAGGAGATACTCGTTGCCTGAGGTCAGTACGCAGACGTTTTCCCCTGATTCTGTATGTCCGGAATAGGTCCAGCTCCTGAAATCACGGGTAAAGGACCTGCTGACTCCGTTCTGTTTGTAGAAACACCAGTATTTACCCTGTTCATCCTTGTCTTCCAGGAGGTAAGGATCGATCATTCTGCCCATGTCTGCCTCAGCAACCTCCGGACCTTTTACTTTCAACATTTCAGGAGCGCTCCAGTTTTCGAGGTCTTTGCTTCGCATGATGAAGAGCCTTGCCGCCTTATTCCCATAAACAATTGGCAGTTTTGACGTGCATCCCGGGCGGGGATAAGTTTGCAGGCATAGCAGCCACTCATTGCCAAATCGGAGAATATTTCCAGGACTTGAAAAGTTGAGGTTCTGGTTCTTTTCTGTCAGTTTTACCGGGGAGGTCCACCTGGTTAAATCCGTGCTTTTCGAAGAGGCGGTATACATGTAGATCATGCCATCCTGTTCAGTTTCAACCAGTGTAAAGAAAAGGTGGAAGGTACCATTGTGGAATAAAACAGCAGGATCGCGATAGGCGACTTTTTCATCACCGTGAAGCAATACAGGAGATTTTAGCTTGCTGAGATTTATTTTCTGAGCCTCTGCTGCAGAACAGAACAGGGATAACTGGAGGATCAAAATTTTTATTATAGAATTCATCTATCAGAATTTCAGTTAATTGCCCGACCTGAAAGTTTCTGAATTCACCACGTTTCCATCCACATCACAGTGCTGAAGTTTAAGGATAGGCATTCCATTTGGGTCATTTTCTGTAGTACCTTTCAGAAAACCTCCTTTCAGGCGGAGGAAAAGATGCTCAGGACGCACATCATTTGGGGGCCAGCCTTCTGCATGCTGGTCTGAACTTGGCCCGGTGCCAAATTCCCACAGGTTGGTATCTTTCAGGTGGGTCACATACTGCCAGTGCCTGTCGCCTGTGCATATCACCAGGTTTTTGAACTGGTTCAGGTTTTTCCGTACCTCCTCCCCTTCAGTCCGGAAGACCTCATTGGAGTAGTTGTCTTTCTTGTTTTTCCGGTCAGGCCCCAGGATTGGCGTTGAGACGACCAAAAGTTTAAAGGTGGCATCAGATTCTTTCAATGTTCTGAACAGCCATTCTTTTTGTTCCTCTCCCCAGATGGTTTTACCGGGTCCGTCGGGCATGGTATTCGGGCTGCGGTAATTGCGCCCTTCCATGATCCAGATTTGCAGGTTTTTGCCCCACCGGATGGTTTTGTAAGTTTTTTCGGCCGAAGGAAACTGCTCTTTATCAAATATTTCGATACCACGGTCGAAGGAGACCGTTCCATAGTTCATACCGGAATAACAATCATTGGAAAGAGCATCGTGGTCATCTTTCATGAAATAGGAGGTGACCTCTGTAAAGAAGAGCCGCTGGTTTGGCAATGCAAACAGCCTGTTCCACTTGAAACGCATCAGTTCCTCTGTGAGGGCATACGGCAGGGGTTTGTCGTAGTATTCGACATCCCCGGTATTGACATAGAAATGTGGCATAAATTTTAGCATGGAGGCATAAATTTTATGGCCGTTAAACCCATCGTCACGCCGGGGATAATCCTGGCAGGTTACCAGGCAGAACCTCAGATTTTCCTGAACATCCGCCGCCGGGGGTGTCCTGAAAAAGCCTTTGATGCTGTCGGATATCTCCCCGGAAGATGATACACGAGCCAGTAGTTTAACCCTGTATTCAGTGCCGCTCCGGAGTTCTTCAAGTTTCCACTGGCAGGTGAAATCCTTGTTCTGGTCTGCATCGGTCCAGGCTGTTTCAAATATTTCGCCCGGTGCATCTTTTGCGAACCAGGCCAGTTTTACCTGTCCAGGGGATCCGGGACACGCCCCTTCCATCTGGTCGAGCGAATATCCGGCCGGGATCTGCTCTTTCATGATCTGCTCCTTGCTTGTGAGTGATGCCAGTGTCTTAGCTTCAGTAGCCGGAATGAGAAATTGAGCCCCTGTCTTGTTAAGTTCCCGGTTCATGGTTAACCGGGTCCAGATCACAATGGAATGCTGATCTGCCCAGCCGTTTCTGAAACCATTGCCAAAATAGGGGCCCTTGCCAGGTTGGGAACCGATGCAGCCAGAAAGCAGAAGGATCCATGCAATGGCGGAAAAGAGGAGGATTTTGTAGCGGCTCATGGGGGGGAGTTTTTGAACACTGTTTATTAACACGAATAAATCAAAGTTAAATTATTTTATTTCAGTAAGTACCTGTGGAAGTTGCAAATGCAATTACAGCGCCTTTTGTTGTATTTGCCCGTGCTGATCCCGGATGCTTTTAATCCATTGAGAGCGGTTGTTCCTTCCCTGAAACCACCGTTTTTTTAACATCGAGATGACCGAAGGCCATTTTTAAGGCCAATATTACCGAAACCGCTTTCTGTTGAGATGAAACCGGTAA
>CAZDLO010000009.1:0-37885 GCA_964506325.1 uncultured Tangfeifania sp. | reverse complement strand
GAAATAGCACTACATCAATCAAAATGAACAAAATCATGAACATTAATGCCCTGCGAATCAGGATATTCTGTTTTACGTTTATCTTTCGCAAAAAGTCAATTATGCTTGACAAAGCTTATTTTGCAGGCCCCATTTTCAGGGTTAGCGTTCCGCCTTTCACCAGTTCCCTGTGGTTAAGGCTTGATGCAGTGACGGGATTACCGTTCAAATCGGCAGATAAGATGTACCTGTTCGTGTCACTGTTATCGATAGCCTTTATGGTCAGCGACTTACCAGGATAATACTTCTGGTTAAGCTGGATGGTTACCTGGTCGAAGAGCGGGCTCCCGAGCTGGTATTCCGGATTGGCCTCCGTTCCTCCCGTCATTTGGAACAGTCCGATCTTGTAAAGGACTGCGAGAGTTCCCATAAGTCCCTGGTCTTCATCTCCGTTATAGCCTTTTGTTGGTGAAACACCGCTGAAGGCGGCATTGACAACTTCCCTTGACCAATACTGGGTGAGGGAAGGATTTCCAAGCAGGGTAAAAACAAATGCGGTTTGAATCGAAGGCTCATTCCCGTAATTTATCGGTATTCTGCTGTATTCAGGGTGTAATTCCTGGTTGTGTGAGTTTCCGGAGGTAAAGCCCAGTTTCTTTGCCTCCCTGAACGATTGGTCCAGTTTTTTGACAGCGGCATCATTCCCTCCCATCAGCTTTGCCAGCCCGGGCAGGTCCTGCGGTACAAACCAGGTGGCCTGTGCACTGTTCGATTCGATAAAGCCATGGTTGACCTGGTAGGGATCAAATGGGGCATACCATTTCCCGTTTACATCTTTTGGCCTGATCCAGCCTGTTTCCGGATCGTAGAGGTTTTGATAGTTTTTTGAACGTTTGATAAAGTAGTTAAAATCGTCGGTATGACCCAGCGCTTTCGCCATTTGAGCCAGGGTCCAGTCCTGGTAGGCATATTCGAGTGTCATGCCTGCGCCGTTCTGGTGAAAACCAAATTCGCCATCAGGAATTGGAAACGGTACATATCCTTTTTCGATGTAGTACTTAAGTCCGCCGCCCAGCGCTGTTTTGTGCTCGTAACCTGCTCTTTCCATGATGCCACCCGGCATATGGTTTTTCTTCAGCGCCTGGTATATCTCTTCAGCGTTTTCCTTTATAATCCCTTTCTGATAGGCGCTTACAACAAACGGAGTGGTGGAGGCGCCAACCATGACATACGTGTAGTTTCCACCTGCCGGACCACGTGGAACAAGTCCGCCGTCGTGGTAATACTGCATCATGGAGTGTACAAATTCTTCTGCGATCTCAGGGTAGACCAGGATCCACAAGGTATTCAGTGTCCATTGGGCCCCCCAGAATGCATCAAAATTGTATTGGTTGAAAAGCGGCTTCCCGTTGTTGTCCAGGGGTAACTTTTTTACCAGGAACTTACTTCCGGTATTGTCGGGATAGGCGCCGTTTGCGTCGCTGATCGTCCTGCGGCCCAGGAGTGAGTGGTAGAGATCGGTATAGAAACGTTGCTGCTGTTCCGGTGTACCTCCCCCGATCCGGATCCTGGATAACATCCGGTTCCATTCATCCAGTGATTCTTTGACTGTCCTGTCAAAATCCCAGTGTGGCAGTTCGCTCATTAAATTGATACCGGCATTATCCTCAGAAGTATAAGACAGGGCTGCTTTCATCAGCAATTGCCTGTTGGCAGTCAGGTCAAACGTGATGAGGTAATTTCCTGTTTTTTGGTCTTTTTCAACGTTTTTGATGTCCTTGTCAAAATTTATCTCGAAAAAAACCTTGAAATCTTTTGGACGCCGCCTGGTTGGGGCATTGACAAGGCTGCCTTTCAGGCTGCGTGCACCTGTTTTTTGCAGGGTGCCATCCTTGTTGATACAGGGCCCGATTTCTCCGTTGAGGTTAATTATGATACCGGGATCTGATTTTTCAGGGAAGAGATACCTGTGAAACCCTACCCTTGATGTGGAAGTCAGCTCTGCCTTAACCGAATACCTGTCGAGGACCACTGAGTGGTATCCGGGCCTGACGGATTCGGTCTCATGGGAAAACTTCGAATAGAAATCCCCGAACAGGGAAGGCCTGTTTTTCTCATTGATAGTGACCGGCATAACTGAGAGGCCTGATATCTGCCATTCATGAAGATGGGTGAATCCCTTGATTGTGTCTACCTCGTAGTGGTAGCCGCTGCCCCAGTCGCCTTTGATTTTGGTATCCGGGCTCAGGTTGACCATCCCGAAAGGACGGGAGGCAGAAGAAAAGAATATCCAGCGTGAGTTCTGGCTGTCAAGCAGGGGATAGACCAGGTCAACCGGCCTTGCGGTATTCTGCGCATCAACAGGAAATGCGGATATCCAAAATAAAACAATTCCGAAAAACCAACTTATTTCTCTCATATACTGATTATTACAATAATTTAATGCTTCTTAATACCGGCTCCTGCCGGTTTCCTGGTATTTTTTGAGAATATCGCTCAGTTCCTTTACTTTCCCGGGATTCCCGGTCCACAGGTTTTTGGTCTCGGCGATATCTTCCCTGAGATTGTACAGCTGCCCGGTTGGCTCACCGGGTTTTGGCTGGACAACTTCGGGTTTGGAAAAGCCGCCTGAACCCAGTCCCAGGATCAGCTTCCAGTCTCCTTTCCTGACTACGAAAACGCCCCTTGCAGAGTGCTGGATCAACGCTTCAGGCCCGACATAATCCTTGTTGTTTCCACGTAGCAGGGGCAGAATGCTGAAACTGTCCTCGCCTTCATTGTCGGCAAGCTTCCTCTTTGTTATCTCTGAAACGGTAGCCATCAAACCGGTTAAATTAACAGGCTCATCACACACGCTGCCGGCCTTGATTGTCTGAGGCCACCTGGCGATAAACGGAATCCTGTGTCCTCCTTCGAAGGCATCAGCTTTCATGCCACGGAAGATATAGGCTGAATGATGGCTGAACCTGTCGATAAATTCCGTATGCCAGAACGGACCATTGTCACTGGTAAAGAAAATCAAGGTGTTGTCCTCGATTCCCAAATCCTTTATGGCCAGCATTAGCTTGCCCACTTCCGCATCCACCATGTTCACGAAATCGCCATATTCTCCTGCCTGTGAACTTCCCCTGAATTCTTTGGAAGGGAGCCACGGAGTATGTGGGGATGGAAATGGAAGGTAGAGAAAAAATGGTTTTTTGGTGGCCGATTGTTTCCTGATGAATGAGATCGCCTTGTTGGTGAATGTTGGTGTAACCTGCTCAAATTCAAAATCTTTTGCCATTAATCCCGGTCGCCAGAAAGCGCCGGAGGTTCCGTTGGCCGGGTTATTGCCGGGCGTTTTTTCCGACATTGGGGAAGAGAGCCTGTCATTTTCGAGGTAGCAATAGGGGGGCATATCCAGAGAAGCAGGCAGTATGAATGAATAATCAAACCCGTGGTTAAGCGGACCGTCTGTTGGCGGAGCAGAGAAATCCAGCGTGGCCGGATCAATGATTTCTATGGCGGAAGAATTCTTGTCGGCCGGCTTTTTCGGTTCAGATGTCGCAGCATCCTTGTTTTGTACCCAGTTGAGGCCGAGATGCCATTTTCCTACCACGCCAGTTGCATAGCCTTTGCTTTTGAGCAGGGAAGCGACAGTTGTCCTGTCATTCTCAATCAGTGCTTTGCTGTAACCGTTCAGTACGCCAGATTTCATGGGGGTTCTCCAACTGTACCGACCGGTCAGGAGACCATACCTCGAAGGTGTACATACCGCGGAGGTTGAATGGGTATCGGTGAAGCGGATGCCTTGCGACGCCAGTCGGTCGAGGTTGGGAGTACTGGTTTTAGCCTTGGGATTGTAAGCCGTGACATCGCCATATCCCAGGTCGTCGGTCAGGATGTAGATGATATTCGGAAGTTTCTCAGTGTTTTTAGCCTGGCTGAAGGCCAGAAGCGGTGATGAAATCATCAGCAACAGGAGAGTGTTTGGAGTCTTCATTTATTATACATTGTTAATTATCGGCTAGTTCAATTTATTGACAACCAATTTATTGATTTTGTTTGGATCGGCAATGGCCACACGGTATTCATTGTTGTTTTTCTCAATGAAAATGTCTGCCGGCACCGCCAGTTTTAAAATTGTGATTCCATTCTTTTTTAGCTCTTTGAATCCGGCACAGGCAAATTTTTCCAATCCTCGCTGAGGGTCAGCGGCAATGGCCGAGAATCCGATATAATCCGCAGCGTAGACATCCCGGTTCACAGAAATTTCAAATGATACGGATTTGTTCTTCCGGAGCGATCTGATATTGGTGAAGACAAAGGATCCGTCCTCATTTTTGCATCCATCCCGGACAGCATTTTTCCGGATACCCAAGTTGGGGATTTTTTGGACAGAAAATTCTGCAGCGACAGAATTTGAGTAAATAATTTTCATTCTTTCAGTGATATTGTTTCCCTCAAAATCTTGTTTAGCAGTACCTTCCATCATTAATTTACCCCCATGGCCTACATATTTTTCCAGGAATTTCAGGGTAGTTTCCTTTGAGTATTCAGGGTATAAAAAGACAATCGCATCGAAGGTATGTCCGTTTAATACCGGTTTATTGTCTGCATTAAGCGTTAGTGTTCCGTTGGTAATCAGATCGGTTGGAACAAGTGCATTCAAATATCCGGCGTTCCAGATTTTAAGAGCTTTCTCTTCAATTTTCAGCTTATCGTTGATATCGTAACGGCCTCTTTCTGATTTGTGAGGGTACCAGTTCTGAAGTGCTTCATTGCCAAAAATTACCAGTAATTTTATTTCCGGCAGGGATGGATTAAACCTGTTCATCAGCCGGGCGCATTTCTCAACCGGGTTGAGGGCTTCTGCTGCCTCCGGCATTTCGAGGCCTATGCCCCATTGCCTGTCGTTGAAAGCATGGTAAAAAGTTCGGATTCCATAGCGGAGGCTGGTCAGGGATTTGTCGCTAAATCGTCTGATCTTGCCGTCATAATACATGTTATACATCGCTTTTGCAGGGTAGGACATGGCAATTCCCATCTGGGTAGGTGTTGGAGTGTTCTCATCGGTAAAGCCATATTCGCGCGGGATGGTCCACCATTTCAGTCCTGTCGCCCAGATTTCATCATTGACAAGCGAATTGTGAAATGTATTGTGTGCTGCAATGAAGGCATTAGGACCATACACCTCTTTCCCCTTTTTGTACATCGCATCCTCAACATGCATAGGTCCCTGCCTCATCAGGTCCATGTAGGTATTTATTGCTTTTACCCTTACTTCATCCTGACCGGCTGGGGCGTACCGCATTTTGAACATGGTTAGTGCAGCATCTTCGCCGGTCAGGGATTCCAGGTTTCTGACCATCGCCTGGGCAAGGCTGCGCAGCCTGAAACTGCCGAATTTGAATTGCAGCTGCCAGGGGGGAATAATTTTGGCATTGCCGTATTCGTCGAGCATCACTCCGTCGAAAGGTATATCGGCATAATGGTCAATAAAATCCAGGGTTCCTGTTATGGCTTCCTGACTGAAATTGCTGATGTTCCGGTAATAGAATCCGCCCATCACATAGGCGGAGTATCCACCAAAGGCCTTACCGGCCCGGATGCTGACCTTCAAGGTCTGATCCCTGACTGAGGCATCATAGTCTGTAATTTCCCGGAGGGTCGCCGGGTCGTAAAAACCATTGGCAGTCTTTTTGAAAGCAAAAACCCTGAATACCTCTTTTTTATAGGAAGAACGGGATCTGACAAATTTTGAATCCAGGGAACAGGAGCCATTGCCTGCATGGTCCAGCCTGATCTCATTTTCAGCGATAAAGCGTTCGGCAGCCTTTTCCGGCAAGGGATTCCGGGTTTCAACCTGGGTTCGGTAACCGACTTTGATGTTTCTGCTGTGAGCCCTGGCAACGATCTTTTCCAGGACAGGATGCATCTTCTCTACATTGCTGAAACTTGGGCCATTGCGGCAATCCAGGAAGATAAAATCAAATGGGCTGTTTTCAATGATGTTGTCCAGGTCGTCCAGGTATTTTTCATTCTCAAGTATCTCATTGGTCAGGAACCAATAGGCTACCTCGGGATGGTTGGTATTTTCAAATTTGGTAATGAATTCAACAGCTTTGTCAGGCTGTGAAAATACAAATGCGGGTAAAGAAACAAGCAGAAACAGGAATGGGATGTAAATACAATTCTTCATTGCTGATGGTTAAATTGTTGGAAGGGCTGTTTTACCTTGACATAAAGTAAATCGTTATCTCTTCCTGCTGAACACTTTTTAAAACACTGAAGCCCAGTTTCCTGTAAATCCCGACATTATGGGGATTCGCAGTTTCGAGGAATACAGGAATAGATTTTTGGGCCATTTTTTCAATCATCGGATTGATTAATTCGGTAGCCAAACCTTTTCCCCGGGCTTCCTGCAAAACGCCAATTAAATAAAGATGGCAGAAACAGCCGGTCACAGGGAACTGGGCACGCGTAAATTTATCCTTTCCTGTGATGCTTAAGGTGCCCTTTATACCCATTTTAAAAAGGAAGGAGAGATTTCTCCGTATATAGTCAAGGGACAAGCTTTCTTTTTTTTCCGAATTCCACAAAGCCGTTGCGTTATTGAGGTCGTTGAGGTAGATCTCTCCGTTGCCAAAAGTTTCGTCGACGGCATATTCAATCAGCAAATCAAGGCTGTTTTTACGATGGCTGTCTTTGGATAACCATTGCAAGTATGGATCATCCCTGAATGATTCCCTGAGAATTTTCAGAACCACCGGTCTGTCTTCAAATCCTGCCCTTCTAATCATCTGTCTGATTTTGAATTTTAATTTTTGAAATCCCCGCTTACCAATGGCCATTTGTCGAATACCCTGTCTTGCTCAATTCCATCGACTGCCCTGATCACCCACCTGTTTTTTGGGGCAGTGACCTCATATTCGATTTTACTGCCACCCGGGAACCGGAACTGTGTTTTGAGAAGTTCCGCATCCCGGTTGAGTTGCTGCAGTTCTTCAGCAAGTTCGGCAGGAATCCTGTTTTTGAACAGTGCGATAATGCCAAATCCCGCTGAGGAATGAACTGCCACACTGAGGCTGTCACCGACAGAATAGACCTTCCACAGTCCTTTTTCAGCGGCCGGACTGAATTTAGCCGGTACGAAAACAGGTCCGGCGGAACAGGCAAAGTCCCTGTAAACGCCTGTATTGTTCCATTTCATGAAATCCCTGCCTTTTCCCCTGATGTGAAAGAGTTCGGATAAATCAGCTGCATCATCATTCAAAAACAAGCAAACGGGCCGGGCTACAATGTTCGACCATTTTCCCCTGTTCACTCCTCCGGCGCTAAGCAGATAACCGGATCCGGAAGAATAAATCTCAGGAGACCCTTTTTCTCCATGGCCAAGCTTCACAAAATAGCCCGGATCCTTCCTGAAGATCAGGTTCACGACTTCGTCTGAAGGCCGGTAAGGGAGGCAGGCCCCGATCAGTCCGTGAGGAGTTCCGAAACCGGCCTGTTGAAAATAGTTGATTTCAGGGTGAAAACTAAGCCATGATTTGAGGAATTCAGTCTGGTAGTCGAGGGATAGCGCCGTGATTCTGGCCTTTTCCAGTCGTCTGCGGAATGGAGGATAATATTTGAACCTGTAGCTGCCAAGGGCATAGCAAAAATTCATGTAATCCAGTGATTCACGGGCGGCCAGGCGCACTTTTACGGATCCAAAAGCCTCCAGGTTGAGGATGGCCGCGATGGTATATCCCAGGTAGGGAACCGAGTTGAACTCATAAAGGCCGATGGCGGTAATTTCGTGCAGCAAGTCAAGAACGTGGTTTTCCATGCCGTTCATTTCATTGTTGTACTCATTCGACCTATTGCCATGATTCCGGAGATATTGATTCTTCAGGTATCTTGAACCCTCGGTCATCAGCAGGTGGTTTTCCGTCTCTTTGATTCTTCCCAGGGTTGCCGGTACGGCATCGGTAAAATCCCCACCCTGTGCCGTTAGCAAAACCTCTACAAGGTGTTTTTTTGTTTCCGGCCAGAGAAGATCCGGTTTATCCCCGAAAATATAGAGGATGGCCGTCAGGGGAGTCAGCGTAAAATCATAATCGCCTTCGGGATTCAAAAGCCACCTTGAGCCAACCTTTCCGCGGGGCTTCTGCCCGGCCAGGTAGGCATTGGCTTCTGAGATGTTTAATCGGGAAAATAACCTTCCTAGAATGGCCCTTGGGACATCAGTCTTTCCCTTCTCCTTCCAGCTCCCCAGGGGTTCGTTCGCCCAATGTTTGTAAAGGCTGTCTGTATAGGCGGAATGATCCTTCCATGCAATGGTCCTAACTGAAGAAATTTTTATATTCCCGGCTTTTAACTGTGGATTATCATACCTGGCTTCACCCAGGAGCCAGGTATTGAATCGCATTCCCCCCAGCAACAGGGGCAGCAGCAAAATGCCGGCAGGGATCAGGCTCCATTTGAGGAATTTTTTCATTGAGGTTTCTGTTCTTGTTGATGGATAATTTCCCACACTTTAAAATTCCGGTAACGGAACCTGGTCCACTTCATTTGCCTGAAGCCGATTTTCCCTTCCTGCAATACCGGCCCGAATTCTTTTCCGTCATCTGTCCAGTCGATGATCTTTCGCTCATCAACATACATGATGATGCTGGCGCCATCCTTTACTAATGTCAGATGATGGACTGCTGTTGATTTAACCGGGATGCCGGGTACTTTTTCCTGAGCCAGGTGAAACCCGCTGTTTTTCCGGAGATGGGAGATTTCCCTGCCCGGTTCATCCCTGCCGTTGGCATAATAGGAGATGTGATAGCAATTAAGGTATTTGCTTTTGGTATAGTCATTGAAAGTACCATCCCTTTTTGGGAAGGAAGGGTTGAAGATATCCTTACCATTTTTTCCTTTGGCAGCGAAAAATAGGATACACAGTCCGGCATCAGTCTCCAGGTCCTGTGCCTCCCATTCGGCAATAAAGCTGGCCGGGAAATCTTTCGGGCACCATAAGACATGGTGAAATTTTTCATCCTGCGAATACATCTCCATCCAGCCTTCTTTGAATTCGATGTTTCCAGGGCCTTCCATGATCCAGTCAGATACCTCCTGATTTGCCGAAAATGGATTATCATAGAGCAGGTTGCCTTTCCTGGAATCGGGATCCTGCGCTTTTGAGGAAATAATTCCTGACAACAATATCAATGCAATAAGTAGCAGTGTATGGTTCCGGTGGTTCCTCATGGGTGTGGTTTTATCGGATTGATATTTGTTCGTTGACCCCAGCTATTCATTTTCTCCGGATTCATTGGCAAGGCCGACACAACAAAGGATTTCGGCTTTTTTCCTGAATAGAGGACTATCTCTTCTCCTTTTTCCAGATCTAATTCAATCAGGCCATTTTTGCTGCGCATTTTTGCTGTTTTTGACCCTGCTAGTTTTATCTCTCCGGCCAAATCCGATTTAATCCGGCAAGGTTCACCGGCCAGGCTTTTAACGCGGATAAACTCAGTCCTTCCCCCTTTCCTGACGGCACTTACCAGGAAAGCCCCTTCGGCAAGAAGGTTGTGAAAGGCGGCATCTTTCCAGGTTGAGGGCATAGCAGGAAAGATTCTGATCGTTCCGCCCCAGTCCTGAAAAATCATGTCCAGCATACTTCTTGAAGCTGAAATTGGCGACTCAAAAGTTGGATTTTCGCGTTCGCTGTACAAGGTATTTTGGGTGGCAGTCGGGATTCTTGCCGGTTGTGGCGGAACACCAAATCTTGGAAGCAGCTCCAACGATCTTTCGAGCCATTTCAGGGCGTTGTTGCCATCGCCAAGAGCGGCCCAAAGAGAGGAGGCGCCGGAGAATTTGTAGATGCAATTGTCTCCATCCAGATCAGTAAAATGCTGAATTGATTTTTTCATCAATGGGATGCGTTCAGGTTCGTCCCCAACATTCATGTCATACAACGGAAAGATGCCGAAGAGATGGCTGTAATGCCTGTGTGGCTTGGCAAATGGTACATCTTTACCGATCATAATACCATTTTCGCCAATATTATAATCCTGCATATTTGCCAGCATCTCCTTCCAGCGTGGAACCAAAGGATCGGTAATTTTCAGCCGTTCGGCGGAGGCAATCAGGGTCTTGAATCCCCAACGGGCCAGTGCGATATTCAGGCTGGTCTCCTTGGCATTTCCATATTCATCCGAGTAGGTATAGGGGATGTGGTACAAGCCGTCCTCGCCTTTATAGAGGATGCGCATATAGACATTGAAAGCGCGACGCATAAGGGGATAAACAGAATCCCGCAGTTGCTGATCGTCCATGGCACGCCGGTTATGAAGGAAATACATCTGCATCAGCCAGGGGAGGACTATCAGATTCAGCTCTTTGTCATTGTTTTTGTCGTCGGATATAAACAGGGGAGCATTCAGGTCATCGTATTGCACCGGATTCCGGATTCCTGCACAATTGTTTCTAAATGCCTCAGGAACATTTTCGATCATCTGCTCCTTGTGTCGTTCCAGCAGACCGAATAAATCCGCTTCCATATCCCGGTGATTGGTAAGGCCAAAAGTGTAATAGGTAAGCTGCACGTTAAGGTTCATCCAGAGCAGTGGCCAGGCTGTAGGCTTGAACCATGGTCCCAGGAGATCAATGACTGGTTTGCCGGGATGGGTGGCGCTGGCCAGTTTGTACATTTGGATCCAGTAGAAGCTTTCAAGCCGGGCATCGGGGAAAGTCGCGAAGCTGGCCGGATAATAGTTGTGCCACCATTCGCGATGGGATCTTTCGATGTCTGCCATGGCTTTCTTTTGTCCGGCTTTGATAGTTTCCACCGCATCAATGGCAGAACCGGCGGCAGTTCTTCTGTACTTGCCCCACCGGTTGGCAACCGTCACCAAAACGGTGCGGGAACCATCCGGATTGTTGGTGTCACTCCAGGCAGTGGCATAGTCGTCGCCCATCAGCAAAGGTTGCGTAACCACTTGAATGCCCTCCATTATTTCGGTACGAAATGAGGGATTTTGCTCGTAGGGCACATTCAACTCCAGTCCCATGGCTCTCTTGGCAATGTATCTTGCACTTTGTGCCAGCTGGGGCCGCAGCGCGAATTTTGCATCTTTTTCCTTACCGGTTGTGGTTGACGTAACCACAATAAGTTCCTCGCCGGAAGGCACAAAGCATCGAAATGAAAGTGTTCCGGCGGTGGTGGTCAGTTCTCCCCTTATTTCGGCATTCCATAGGTCGTTGCGAAGATGAACAGCTGTAATTTCCCCGACGGGAGTCAGCAAGAGCTGGCCAATAGGTAACCTGGAGGTCTCGTAAGCACTGGCTGTTTTGGTCCGGTGATCGTACACGTCCGTTCTGCCAATCTCGAAGCGCAAGGTATTCGGCTCTGCATCATCCTTGAAAACGATTGTCCCCAGCAAACCATTGCCCACAAATGCTCCGGCGAAATAATCTTCCGGAAGCCTGTCCCAGAGCATATCGTGCTGCGCCATAAACTTTGGCCAGTCGACATTTAGCCGGACCAGGGATTTTTTGGATGCTGCCTCTGAAGGAAGGAATAATAGAAACAGGAAGATTCCCGTAAGAACTGTTTTGTACATTTTCAAATATTATAGTGCCGGAGAATAATCTTTGCAAGCCTTCTTGTCATCATTATTTGTTACCTGCCAACACCTTCAGGATATCCTGCAATTCTATAGCTTCCCCCGGTTTTAACTGAAATTGTATGATCTGTTGCCTGTATTTTACTTTATAGTACCCCCCCTTGTCTGATTGAAGTGTCCCCCTTGTGAGATTCCCATTTTTCCATGAAATGTCGACGGTGCAGGCACCTCTTGCACGCAAACCCTTGACGGATCCATCAGGCCACTGGGCGGGTAAAGCAGGCAAAAGATGGATCTCCCCGTTTTGTGATTGAAGCAACATTTCGGCTATGGCTGCTGCACCGCCAAAGTTCCCGTCAATCTGAAAAGGTGGATGGGTATCGAAGAGGTTGGGCAAGGTACTTTTTCGGATCAGCTCGTTGAGGTTGTCAATGGCTTTTTCGGGTTCAAGAAGTCTGGCATACAGGCTCACAATCCAGGCTTTGCTCCATCCGGTGTGACCGCCGCCATTGGCCAGACGACGCTCGAGTGTTTTTTTGGCGGCCTTGAAAAGAAGGGTATCCCTGGGTGAAATTAGGTTCAGCGGATAAACGCCAAGCAAATGCGACATGTGCCGGTGACCGGGTTCCACCTCTTCAAAATCTTTCAGCCACTCCTGAAGGGTTCCATTGGCAGCGATCTGCAATGGGGGCAACAATTTTTGAGCTTCTTTTACCTTCTTTACCAGGTCAGGATCAAGTTTCAATGTTTGCGCTGCCTGAATGAAATTATCGAACAACTCATTGATGATGTGAATATCCACGGTAGGCATGTAGCACAATTGTGATTTCTCTTTGGTTGTGGAGTTTGGAACAAAAAATGAGTTTTCAGGCGAGTGCGACGGATTGGTGACCAGGTACCCTTCCGGGGATTTTACCAGGTAGTCCAGCACAAACCTGACTGATCCCTTCATCATCGGGTACGCCACATTTTTCAGATAATTCAGATCTTTCGTGAATTCATAATGTTCATAAAGGGGGAAGGTCATCCAGGGACCATCCAGCGGCGTGATGCCCCAAACGCCATCCATCACTCCGGTCACACCGAACGGATCGGTGAGGTGGTGCATGGTCCAGCCTCCGGCATTGTACATCTCTTTGGCGGTAACGGCACCGGGAACGGTCAGCTTGTTCATGAAGCCGGCCAATGGGTCGACCGTTTCTGCCAGATTTCCGGTTTCGGCCGGCCAGTAGTTCATCTGCAGGTTGATGTTGGTATGAAAGTCGGCATTCCAGGGGGCTTCATACAGGTCGTTCCAGATTCCCTGTAAATTGGCGGGCAGACGGCCCGGCGACCTGGAAGAGTTCATCAGCAGGTACCGGCCATACTGGTAATATAGGGCAAGAAGTCCGTTGTCGGTCTTACCTTCCTTCATACGCGCCAGCCGCTCATCAGTGGCAAGATTCCCCGGATTTTCCCCGCCAAGTGAGAGATTCACACGGTCAAAAATGGTTTGGTGGTCTTTCGTATGGATCTCTTTGAGACTTTTTAAACTGAATTTTGCTGCTTTGGAAAGCAGGTCATTGCAAATAGCCAGAGGATCGATGGAAGGATCGGTGTTGAGCAGATCCATGTTGTAATCGGTGGCTCCGGTTATAACGAAAGCAATGTCTTTTACCGACTGAAGTTTAAATCCAGTTGATTTGTTTGTGGAGAACGGCTCGGTTTTGCCTTCAGCGGATAGCACTTTCATGGTCGCAGCGTAGCGCATGTGCTTGCCGGCCGGACCTTTTCCCGGCAACTCAGCATCGATAATTTGTCCGGTGTAATTCGCAATACCGTCGTTATTCTTGTAGAAATTTTCGCAAAAGGGAGCAGTAGGAGTCGATTTTTTTCTCTTGTCCTTGTTCTCGTTGGTGCCATCAAATTCTCGCGAAAGCAACACTTCTGCATTAAAGGCCTTGTCTGCATGGAGGCTAACTACGATTATATTCTGAGGGGCAGAAACAAAAACTTCCTGGGTGACTTTGCTCCCATCGATGGTAAATTCTGTTTTAGCAATGCCCGTGTGAAGGTCCAAGGACCTCTTGTAGGAAGATGGTTCGCTGGTCCAGGCGTAGTTGATGAAAAGATTGCCCAATGGCTGGTAGGAGCGAACCTGCGGAGGGGTGCCAACCATGTATTTATTGGAAAGATCCAGTGCTTTTTTGTACTCCTGCTGAAAAATCGCTTGCTGGATTTCTCCCAGATGGGCTTTGGCTTCGGGATTATTGTTGTTTATTTTAGTTCCGGCCCAGACGCTTTCCTCATTGAGCTGGATGATTTCGCGTTTGTAATCACCATAGACCATTCCGCCAAGTCGGCCGTTACCAACAGGCAATGCTTCCGTCCAGGTTTTTGCAGGGTTTTTGTACCAAAGCTCCAGGTTATTGGTTTGTGCAAAACTGTTCAGGGAGCAAAATAATACTGCGATACAAGTTAGATGTCTCATTTTAAAATGTTTAGAATATATTTTTCCATCAAGGGTTTGCCAATTTCAACTCCGTCAATGTTAAAAAGAAAATTTGCAGGCAGTGGCTTTGGATTGTAATAATTTAGGCGCTTTTTGTTTGCAACATCAGTTTTGACGCCTAACCATCCTGCCTGGGTATTCACAGCAACGTCTGCAATTCCGTTTTTCTCCTCTATCTTAACCGGAGCACTCAGTACTTTTTTCCTGAATTTTGAAAAGTCGGCATCACTTTTAATTCCCTCCTTCACCTTCCACCACATGGCAATCTGTGCCTTCCCATTATCAGGGTGCCGTAGCGTGAGTCGCATGGCATCATTGTTTTTCAAACTGAAATTCTCCCTGTGCGACTCATATTTGAAACCGTCATTAAAAAGAGAGGCCTTTTCTCCCTGATCAGCATTGTCCCAGAGTATCCGGAAGGCTATTGCCACATCCTCAAAGCGGGCAAACAGGGTATTCGTTGCATCGAGGGGCGTTTTTCCGCCAATTGCAGGGATCGGGACAGGAGAATTCCCAATCCATATTTCATCCAGGTATTTTGGAAGAATGATGGTTGAATTCAGGTATTCCCTGATGCAGTTGTGATCTTTCTCACCGGCGACCAGCATCACAAATTCCCCTTGGTTTTGGGCAGACTGCATAAATGGCATCAGGTGCCTGGTTTTTCCCCATCCGCCATTCGGCGGATAATTGGGAGGCATAAGGTGTTTCAGCTTTTCTCCTTTCCCTTCATAGCCCCAGGTTCCATAGTGGTCGTCGCGGCCTTCCATCACAAAAGCGATATTAGGCATCTCCGGTATAGCCTTACTGCCCAGGTAAATGACAAAGGGCTTGTCGTCCGGACTGTATGCCTGGTTGGAAGAGGCAATGGAAACTTTCTCCCCTGCAAAATCGCAGGCATAGGTATTGGCCAGGCTGTCCCAACGCTGAACGATAAATCGGTTTTTACGATTCATTATCTCCTTTTGCTGCGCAGACAGTCCGATTTTTTGGAGCTCGTCCAGGCACAGCTGGTTAAAGAGCTGGATGTTGTTATTTACTCCGCCGAGCAAAGGATTCATGTATTTTTCCTCGAGCAGGTCGCGGCCGAAGACCCTGTTGTAGTCGCGGCTGTGGGCACCTCCGAGGTATCCTCCACGCAGGTTGTAATGGGAGCATATATCAGTCAGCAGAAAATTAAGCGCATCGGCGGCTTTTGCTTTGAGGCCGTCATCTGAAGAAAACCGGTGAAGCAGCAGCAGCGACTCCAGATCTACTCCGCAGTAGGTTGGACTGTCATATTCCCGGTTTCCAAACAAGGCAACATGATTTAGCCAGGTATCGAAACATCTGCGGCCCTCCTCTACCACTGAAGGCTGGTTGTATACCTGCCCCAGCAAGGAGAAATTCAGGATCTTCATCAGGTAAATATTCGTGTAGCTGATGCGTACATTTTGATTGCGAACCCCGAGCAGTGCGAAAGAAAAAATTTCATCCAGTGTTTTTACGGCTTCTGGCGACAGCCTGTCGTTGAAAAGCAATTTGATGGATATTCCATATTGAACACAAAACTGGACGTTGTTGCCATCCCCCATATTGCCGCCTGTTTCATTCCAACCCCAGTAAATATTTCCGTAGGATCTGGCTTGGGGGTCGGTAATAACCCTGGTTCTCATCAATTTCAGGGCCCATTCTATTTGTTCGGAATTGAGAAATCGTGTATCAAGCGCATCCAGGATAAAAGCGAAGCAATCCCGAACTCCCAATTGCGGTGGATTTTGCTGCAGTGCTTTCCATTGGCGTTCCAGGTTGGCAATCCGGGCTCCGGGGTCTGGCATTGACGGGATATCCAACCGGGTATTTGTTTGGGAAAATCCTGCACCGACGGTGAATGCCATGAGTAAACCCAGGAGGAGATATTTAGTCATCTTTCGGGAATTATTGAAGTTAAAATTTCCTTTGGGATCATTCTATGGTAAATTCAAACTCACACGGTGCATAATTGGTGAAGTAGAGGCAATCTGCCTGCAGCTTGGGCAGGGCACCTCTCAGTTGTGTCCATTTGTGGCTGCCTTTCCCCGGACCAATCTTAATCATGTCATTGCCTTTACGGTAGGTGGCATATTCACCGTTTTTAACCAGGAAAGCGCTGCTGATCCCCTTTTTTGCAGAAACATTGGATAATTTGCCTCCTTGCCGGAATCCCAGTTCCAGGGTAACGGGCAGATTTTTGGGACCGTCCATCACAATTTTAATCCTGGCTTTACCCCCAACTGGAGTCAGGTAAATTTTGGTGCGCAAGGTCTGTACTTCAGACTGAACTCTCTCTGTCCTGGGTACTTTGCCCCAGGCTTCCCCTTCGGCAGGTATCTTTTCTTTAGGAAGAGGCTGATAATATGGACCCTCCAGTACTGATGAGAGGACATAGGTATCACCTTCCTTTTCCATCTGCTGACTTTGAAATTGTCCCTTCCCAAAGAAAGAAGAAGAGAGCCTCACCGCCTCCAGGGCAGCCTCACCCTTGAAATAGGTGAAAAAAGTTGTGTTGTTCAGTATGATGGACATGTCAACATTCTCCTCCCTGATCCTGATCATATCGGAAAACCTGAAATATTGGTGGTAACTTGTAGGAAGAGCTGAAGATGCCGGCATTTCACCGAAAAGGGAGGAATCTTCAAGGAGGTAGGGGAGCAGGTATTCCAGGTCGGCAACCTGGACACTCTTTTCGATATAGCCGACCATACCGGCATACCGGCTGTCTTTGTCCAGCCTGGCCATGTAGTTGTATGCCAAGTGATAACCCGACATATTACTTCGCCGGTATTTATCCTGCCTGTTGGAGGATTCGGTGACTATTTCGCCATTGGAGTGGACGTAGTAAAAGGTCATATCCAGGTTCTTGCGTACTATTTCATAAAGATCAGGATGGTTCATTCTTTTCGCGATTTCGATCAGGCTCCTGTTGGTGGTTGGGGTATAGACCGCCGTGCTTCGTTCGTTGTATTGTCCGTCCGGGTCGATATCCACCTTCTCGGCAAGCCATTGTTCCACCCTATCCTTGTAGGCCGGATCAGGGAAGAAAGTATACAACCATGCCAGGGCACCGCATATTACCCAGCGGTGATTAGGAGTGTGAACCCCTCCCACAGTAAGTGCTTTTCCTGCACTGAGCAGGTATTTTTTCAGGGTGGCAGGTAATTCACCATAATTTAGTTTGTTGTTTTTCAGAATAATCGAATAAGCCATACCCAGGGGGTAGATGGTAAATCCGAGATCAGGCGTGGAGTGGAAATTGGTTGAAATCAGGTCTATTGTTCCATCTTCATGCTGAAGGGAAAGCAACCCTTTGGCTGCAAGGTTTAACCGTTCAAGTATTTCTGCCGACCTGTAATATTTTGATCCGGTGGAAACATAACTGCACACCAGGTTCTGAATCAGCATTGCTGTGCCCATGGGAGAGACTACACTGTCTCCATCGAAAACAGCTCCATAATACGGATTGTCTTTTTGCGTCCACTGGTTGTTGAGGATGTCAGGTATGTTCTTGTCGTTCAGCCGGATAAGCTCTGACAGGAGTTCCCCTGGTTTGTAGGGAGGGTTCATGCTTTTTGCCCCCGGACAGGAAAGTAGGAGGGCAAGGAGGGCAAACAGGAAAATTTTTTGGTTCATGATTTTAATGTTTTATTCAATCTCAGATTCTTATTATTGTTGTGGAACATGGTCAGATACCCGCAGCGACGAGGACAGTATCCCCGGTCAGAACCTGCCATTCCCGTATTTTATCCGACAGCTCCCTGATTTTCTCCCTGCATTTTTGGTCATTGATCAGGTTGGTTGTTTCCATGGAGTCATTATTCAGGTCGTAAAGCTGGTTTTTATCCTTGTTGCTTAAACAAAGTTTCCATCCATCCGGAGAAATTACAGTCCTGGTTGCGGTACCCTCTGCCGAAAGGATCTCGTTTCCCTGTGCGAGTTTTGAATCTTTAAATTTGTTGACATTGAATTCCGGATCGGGGTTCCATTCGATAAATACGTTTTCACCAGCAGTTTTTTCTCCCCTGATCACCGGTAACAGGCTCTTTCCCTGCAAGTGACCGGCAATTTTGCCTCCCATCAGGTCGAGCAGGGTCGGCACAATGTCTATCTGACTTACCCTCTGTGTTACAGTCTTCTTCAGATCCTTCAGAAAAGGCACTTTCAGCAGGAGGGGAACCCGGACTGCTTCCTCAAACATTACCTGCTTCTCGACCATGTTGTGAGCGCCCATCATATCACCATGGTCGGATGTGAATACAACAATGGTGTTTTCATCCAATCCAAGATCCTTCAATTTGTCCAGGATTGTCCCCACACTTTGATCGACCTGGGAAACCAGTCCCCAGTATTTTGCAATGAGCCTACGCATATCGGCCTCTTTTTCTCCATATTTTTTCATGGTTCCCTCACGTTTCAGGCGGTATCTGAGTGGTTCGCTTTCATCCAGGGTATCCGAATAATTCTTTGGAAGGTCAACCTCTTCAGGATTGTACATATTATCCAGCGGTCCGGTAAAAGGCATATGCGGTTCCAGAAAATTGACATAGAGGATGAAAGGATGGTCCTTGTTCTGCTCCAGGTACCTGCAGGCTTGTTCGGCCAGGAACCCCGGCTTGCAATCTTCAATGGGAAGTTTGGCGGCAAAGCCCCGGCTGAATTTATTGTCTTCGGTATCAGGTTTGTATCCTTTTTTCAGGAGCCATTGGTGGTAACTGCTGCGTGCATTCTTGTCTGCGGCATTCTTAAAATAGCCTGAATAGGCGTCTTCCAGCGAGACCCAGGTCTGAAAACCCTGGTGCGGAAATATTTCTTCTCCCAGGTGCCATTTTCCCATGTAGGCTGTTTTGTAGGCGGCATCATTCAGCAGTCCGGGCAGGGCTGAAATGGTATCATTCAACGGAGTGTTGTTTGAGAGGCATCCGGAAGTATGGGGATACAATCCTGTCAGGATAGATGCCCTGGAAGGTGTACAAACCGGTTGTGTCACATAGGGATTCAGGAATACAACACTTTCTTCGGCAAGCCTGTTGAGGTTTGGAGTCCTGATTTTGGTATTTCCATAGGCAGCCATAGTTTTGGCTTGTTGCTCATCGGTCCAGATAAACAGGAGATTAGGTTTCCTTATTTTCTGTTTTTCAGGGCTGCAGCTAATAGATAAAACGCTTAAAGCGAAAAGGGCAAAATGTCCTGACAAGCGGAAAGAGCCAGGAATGATTATGTCCTTCATAACTTTCTGTTCCTCTTCGATTCGGATATTTGAAATTTTCATAATTGATTTGCCGGTTATCTCAGTGTTATTGCAGTTTTGCATATTCCAGTTCAAACATGATATAGGCACCTATGGCATAATTGACTCCTTCTTTCGTTTTTCGCCCGTAATAATAGGGTTTTTCACCGATGCAGGTTCCCTCGCACACCCTGGTAGGAATAAGGTATTTCCCTTGCTGCCTGGTGGCATATTTTTGCAGTCCGGCATGGGCTTTTTCCACGACAGGCAGAAAAGTCTTTTGATCAAGGACCTTCAGATCGACCCCGATGGCCATGCCGTATGCAAACATGGCGGTACATGAGCTTTCGATAAAATTGCCGGGATCGTTCGGGTAAATGGGCAACTGGAACCAGAGTCCACTATTTTTATCCTGAAGTTCGGGGAGATTCCTGGTGATCTCCCTCAGTTCTTTGGCGAATACCTTGAAATAGGCTGATTTTGGAGGTACTGTTCTCAATGCATCGGCAGTGGCCATAACCACCCATCCGTTTCCACGACCCCAGAATTCGATGCTCTTGCGCTGAGGCGTCATTTTTGCCCAGCCAACCTGGCTGCAAAGGTCGTTGTAGTCGGTATTGTCTTCATCATAACCATGGACCCAGAGGCCCCATTTCTTATCCAACAGTTTTTCGCGGTGTACCTTCAGCTGTTCAATCAGGTCCCTGATGTATTTCTCATCACCTGTGTAGCGGTACATTTCGAGCAGGAACATGCTTATCATATAGATGGTATCGTCCCACATCTCTATGGTATCGCTGCGGTGGGAGACCCCTCCCTTTTTTGTCCGCGGAGTAGCCAGGTAATCTGCATATATCTTGTTGGCTTTTTCGAGGTACCTCGGATCTGATGTTATTTTTGCCAGGAAGGCCATCCCATGGCCTGAAGCTACTGCGTTGGGATGCATTCCGTTGGCATCGTTGAAGGTAAGATCCATCGCCGTTTTGATGTAGTCCAGGTAGACCTTTTTTTCCGCATCCGGCCTGGCATAATAGAGGTGCACCATCGCATTCAGCATGGTTGCCTGTCCCCAGTCCCACTTGTATTGTGTGGCCGGCATGAAAACCTCTCTTCCATAAACATCCAGTGAATCTATACGTGTTTGGGCGCCTGCATTCCAGGTAAACAGAAACAGGCCAATGACAACAACCAGTTTTTTCATTGTTCTTATTTTTTAATTAGACTAAATATTCTTGATAGACAGTTGCCCAGGGCTCTCTCATTTTCCTCGACAGCATACTGTTGGCCAGATCGTTGTCTTTGAATTTTTCTGCAACCGGATCCCAATCCAGATCCTGCTTCAGTTTCATGGCGATATTTCCCAGGTGCGACATGGTTATAGAGCGATGGCCAATTTCTGCCGGTGCGATGGTCTCTTTCCGTGAATATACGCAGTCAATGAAATTCCTGAAATGGTTGTCGCTTTTGTACAGGTGGATTTCATTATCACCTATGACAGTATCTTTCAGATTTTCAGGAAGCAGCTCGAACCTGTCTCTTCCACGGCTTACCCAGGCCCATCCATCCGTTCCCCGGAAGGTGACACCGCCGCGTAACTTGTTGGAGATGATTAGTTTTACACCGTTGGCGTACAAACATTCGAAATAGTACTCTGTAGCAGTATTCCATACCGGGTGTACTGCCCATTCAGCCCTGGCATTCTGAATCCTGACCGGGCCTGTAAGTTCGGTCCCCATTCCCCACTGGGCAATATCCGGGTGATGTCCGCCCCAGTCGGTCACCTGTCCGCCGGAATAATCGAGCACCCACCTGAAGTTGACATGGGTACGTGCCGGGCAATAGGGTGCATCGGGTGCCGGACCCAGCCAGGTCTCGTAATCAAATCCTTTCGGAACAGGAATTGTTTCAGTCAGCTGGCCTGTCTTCCCGTAATCCGGGGTACCGGAGGGGAGACCGCATTCCACAGTGTGCAACTTGCCGATCCTGCCATTTCTGACCAGCTCACAAATCCACCTGAAATTATCTTCCGAACGCTGCTGGCTTCCTGTCTGAAATATCACCCCATATTTTTTCACAGCATCCGCCATTGCCCTTCCTTCGGGTATTGTCAGGGCCAGCGGTTTCTGGCAGTAGATATCTTTTCCGGCTTTGGCAGCCATCAGCACAGGGATGGAATGCCAGTGATCAGGTAATACCACCTCCACGGCATCAATATCCTTCCTGGCGATCACCTCCCTGAAATCTTCAAATCCCGTGCAGGAATTGTATTTCTTTCCATAGAGCTGAGAATAGGTTTCATTGACAAGGTTTACGCCAACCTCCCTGCCTCCGGGTTTGCCGTCCCAATATCCTGTACTTTGGGTATTGACATCACAGATCCCTACTATCTGAACCCTTTTGTCAGTGATAAAGTCCCGGATATCATTCATGGCCTGGTTGCCAGACCCGAGAAAAGCCAGGTTAACCCTGTCGGAAGGGGCTACATGGCCATTTTTACCCCTGGCACATGCAGAAATTATGGTTGGAACAGCTATTGCTGAGGCTGCAGCAATGCCGGAAAGTTTCATAAAGTGTCGTCGGTTCAGTTTCATGGGGTTCAAATATTTAATTTTTGCAATCGAAAACCTCTTGCCGGATTGGGCAATGGTTCCGGCTGACTTCATTTTTGTGCAACCGGTTTGATCCTTACCAGGAATACTCCGTGATGGGGTATTTCGGCGCTGAATTCCGTGTCGAATTCACCCAGATCCTTTTGCCGCCAAAGGTCCCGCAGGTTGAATTGTCCTGTCAGTCCGAATTTTGAGAAACGGAAGGTGAATTTTTTTGAGGATTCGTTTCCCCACCTGAAATAGGACTGAGGTGTATTGCCGTAACCACCTGTATGGAATATTCCGGCGGCGCATGACCCATCCTCCAGCGGTTTCAGCCAGACCTGGAAATCATTTTCATCCAGTACCAGCCGGGCTGGTTTTCCCAATGGGTCCTGGTTTATTCCGATCACCTCATCGTTGGTGAGGAGGCTGAGGGTAAATTCATCCAGCTGTTCGATGGGGCAGCCGATAAGCAGTGGTGCTGCCAGCAGGCTGAAGATGCTGACATGGCTGTACTGCTCGTTGGGTGTGAGCCGGGTCGGATGCAAGGCCGAAGGACCCATGCTCACGTTTCCAAGGATCATCATATCAGGGTCGTTCCAATGTCCCGGACCGGCAAATTCTGCCCATTTGTCGATGGTAAAAGCCAGTGAAAAAAGGCTTGGCCAGCTGTCCCGGATATCTGGTCCGGTGCGCCAGGCATGGGTTAACCTAGCCCAGTCGGCTGCCTTCTCAAACGGTGCATTGTTGGAAATGCTGAAAATGATATCCCTTCCAGACTTTTTGAGGGCTTCCGACATTCTTTCCGTTGAGGTAACATCAATACGCCAGTCGTATTTCAGGTAATCGAAGCCCCATTCGGCCATCTGAAGGGCGTCGTTTTTTTCAAAGCGGTACTTTCCTATGGGTGCTGAGGAACGCCTGTTTTTCTTGATGGGTTCATGTTTCTCCCCGCCTTTTTCAAAATCAGATGAGGCGCCCGGATAGCCGGCATAACTGTAAACATAGGGAGTTGTATATATCCCGGCCTTTAAACCCAGGGAGTGGATGAAGGATACCATCTCCCGGATTTCCGGAAATTTTTCGTTGGGTTGAAGAGCATTCAGCTTCCCACCCCTAAATCCCTGCCATGAATCATCGATGTTGATGTAACTCCAGCCATGGTTACTCAAACCTTTGTTTACCATGGCTTCGGCACAGGCTATCACCTTTTCCCTGTCCAGCTTTTCCGCCCAGGAATTCCACCCGTTCCATCCGATCGGAGGGGTAAGGGAGATGGTGTCACCAATGGATATCTTCAGTATTTCTGAAGCCGCTCCCAGGTCATTTTTTGCCTGGATGGTCGTATAGTATTGGCCTCGTTTGCTTACTTTCCCGGTGATAATACCTGTAAGGGAGTCCAGGACCAGCCCGACGGGCAGGTTGTCAGCGGCAAAACGTACAGGGCGGTTTCCGGTGGCCGCTATTGCAAACAAAAATGGATTTCCCGGTGTTGCCCCGAAAACCTTTGGAGAATTGATCCGGGGTGTCTGGGGGGCCTCTGGCGTCAGAATAACCTTTTCTGCCAGGTTTGGTATTGGTTTCGGCAGGCTGTCCCCAATCATTTCAAATTTTGCATCGGCCCAGTCGCAGTAGGTCCTGTTATTCTTCAGTCCGCCGATATTGTCTGTTGCCAGTAGCCCCAGCCTCCTGACACCTGAAAGGTCCAGATCGATCACCCTGGCCTTGTCTCCGGCCTTCATCTCACCGCTTTCGAACAACACCTTTCCGTCTCCCAGGACAAAAAATTTCAACAGGGCATCTTTGTTCCCCTGGTCATCCGGACCAACTTCTGCCGTAAACCGCCGGGCATTTCCATTCAGAGAGAAAGGAAATACTGCTGTTGTTATTGAACCAAACCCTCTCTCGTAAGTGACTCCGCCGATGCTTATGGTATCGGTGAGGTAGTTTGATTTAGCCTTTACCGGACGAACTCCTTCTGAAAATTCCACCAAATTCAGATCATCCACCCAGACAATTGATGTTTTCTCTGAACAGGATCCGAAAATTACCAGGAGGGCAAGAAGGGTGAGTTTTGGAAATGGGGGCATGATTTAAAAGTATTTTTAATAAGTGACTATTTTATAACAACATAAATAATCTTTCTT
Organism: uncultured Tangfeifania sp.; assembly: GCA_964506325.1. Classification (GTDB taxonomy): domain Bacteria; phylum Bacteroidota; class Bacteroidia; order Bacteroidales; family Prolixibacteraceae; genus CAINVV01. Next base: position 13,856 of record CAZDLO010000009.1, on the reverse strand, counting down.
GAGATTGACCTCCCCCGACCCGTTTATAGGAAGGGAGCAGAGCTGGCTGTCCGGGCAACACATCAGATTTTTTCAATTTTTAAAAGGACCACACCATGGTGCCTGATTTCCGTCTGAAAAGAATCTTGAAACTCTCCAAGAACTTTCTGCCTCCATACATCCCGGATCTTATACTTTCCTTTCAGCCCTATCCTGGCAAAATCGAAGGAAATGGTTTTCGGACTTTCATCTCCCCAGCGAAAAAAGGACTGTGGTGTTTTTCCATAGTCATCCGTATTGAAAAGACCAGCAGCGATTGATCCGTCTTCCAGTAGTTTGGTCCATATTTGGATGCCCTCTTTTTCTTCGACCAGCCTTCCTGGTTTTCCCAGCGGATCCTGGTTAATAGCAATCACCTCATCGTTGGTAAGCAGGTTGAGGGTAAATTCATCGAGTTGTTCGATGGGACACCCGATAAGCAGTGGTGCTGCAAGCAGGCTGAAGAGGCTGACATGGCTGTATTGTTCGTCGGGGGTAAGCCGTGTAGGGTGCAGTTCAGTGCCCGTAGTCACATTTCCGAGGATAAGCATATCAGGGTCATTCCAATGTCCCGGACCACCGTAAGGAGCCCATTTGTCGATGGTAAAGGCCGAGGTATAGAGGCTGAGCCAGCTGTCGCGGATATCCGGACCGGTCCGCCACAGGTTGGCAATACGTGCCCAGTCCCCGGCATTGGCAAACGGAGCGGAATTCGACAGGCTGTAAATGATATCCCTTCCCGAATTTTTGAGGGCGGCCGACATACGTTCAGCCGAATTCAGCTCAATGCGCCAGTCATATTTCAGGTAGTCGACTCCCCATTCAGCCATTTGCAGGGCATCCTCCTTTTCAAACCTGTATTTTCCAATATGACGATAGGCTCTTTTGTTGATTTTGATAGAATCGGGATATTCCCCTTTTTCAAAATCGGAGGAGGCCCCTGCGTAACCGGCGTAGGTGGAAATCCAGGGAGAAGAGTAGAGGCCCAGCTTAAGTCCCATGGCATGGATCTTGTCAATCATCGTTTTGAATTCCGGAAATTTTTCATTTGCCTGGAGGCCGTTGAACCTGCCTCCCCGCTGTCCCTCCCAGGTATCGTCGATGTTGATGTAGGTCCAGCCGTGATTGCTCAGCCCCATCTTTACCATGGCATTGGCAGAGGCAAGTACCTTTTCCCCATCGATATTCCGGGCCCAGGAGTTCCATCCGTTCCACCCGATGGGAGGGGTGAGGCCAATTGTGTCGCCCACGACAATTTTTAGTTGCCTGGAATCTTCCCCAAATGCATTTTTCGCATGCAGGGAAGCCTGAGATGTACCTCTTTGGAGAACTTTCCCTGTAATAATTCCGGTTATGGAATCAAGTGAAAGTCCGTCCGGCAGATTCCTTGCCGAAAAAATGACCGGACGTTCCCCGGTAGCGGCTATGGTATATAGAAATGGATTGCCGGGTGTCACCCCAAAAATTCCGGCCGAATTAATCTTGGGAGTATTTGCCGGGGCAGGAGTTAAGATGTATTTTTCTCCGTCGTTGGGAATGGGTTGAGGCAGGCTTTCGCCTTGCATGACCAGTCGTGCGTCTGCCCAGTCGGAATAGGTCTTGCCATATCCTTCATCCTCCTGACTGACTGTCACCAGGAGGCCCAGCCGACTGACTCCGCCAAGAGGAATACTGACCTTTTTGGGAACATCACCTACCTTCATAGCACCGCTTTCGAAAAGGATTTTACGATCCCCGAGTACGAAAAATTTTACCTGCATATTTTTGTTCCCTTTGTCATCGGCACCTACAGTGGCTGAAAATTTTTCCGCTTTTCCATTCAGCAGGAACGATAATACACTGACAGAATGAACCCCGATCCCACGTTCAAAATACCTTCCTGCCAGGAGTATAGAATCTCCGCCTCCGCTCTTCTTTGCCGATACGGAAGGGATTCCTTCTGAGAATGACTGAATTTTAAGGTCGTCCAGCCAGACGATGCTGCTTTTTTCAGTGCTGAAGCCAGAAGTCGCACAGGTAATAAGAACCTGGAGGACAGCCAGGACTTTCATAAGTTTATTCATCAATTCCCCAGTTTTTATTCGGCTGATTTGCCAAGGTAAGTTCAAGAACTCCGCCATTCATTATATCACGGTAATCTATGTAGCATTTAAGATATGGTTTGCCATTCAGTAGGGCTGATTGGATGTATACATTCTCCGGACTGTTATTCAATGCCTTGATAGTAAATGTCGTACCAGAGCCGGTGAGAATGTCTGCCCGGTCGAAGACGGGACTTGTAATTTCAAAACGGGTTTCCCCCGGGCAGACCGGATGTATCCCGCAGGCAGAAAGCACGTACCAGGCTGACATCTGGCCAACATCTTCGTCTCCGATCAATCCTTTGGCTGAATAGGCCTTTTCGCAGATAAACCGGACCCACTTTTGGGTTTGCCAGGGTTCGCCAAGGCGGTTGTAAAGAAATGGGACATGCTGAACCGGTTCGTTCGAATGATTGTAGTATTCATTCCATTGAAAGTCGGCCGGCGTTTTCTCAAAGAAATTGTTTAAATCATTGATTACCTTTTCTCTCCCTCCCATGAGGGCGACCATACCCGGGACATCATGCGGTACGAACCATCCCTGCTGGTATGGGTTTGATTCGACGGTACCATACCCGAATTTCAGCCTGCCTTTGTCAGGCCATGGAACATAGCTCCCATCTTTCAGGCGTGGCCTGAAGGAGTTGTACTGTGCGTCAAAAATGTTTTTGTACGATTCCGACCTTTTCCTGTAAATCCCGGCATCCGTTGTTTTCCCAAGCTGCCGTGCCAGTTCCGAGAGGCACCACTCGCTGTAGGCATGTTCCAGAGTTTCTGAGACAGATTTTGGGGTATAGCCCAAATTACCATTGCCAAATTTTTCGCAGGTACTTTTTGCCAGGTTGTAAGCCTTCTCAATATCATAGCTTCTGATTCCTTTGGCATAGGCATCTGCCAGGACTGAAACTGCAGGGTTGCCTACCATGCATCCGCTGTAGGCATTCAGAAATTCCCAGCGCTCCAGGTAGTTTTTACCGCTCTCGTCGGCAAGGGTAACGAGAGAATTGATGATATCACTGACCATCAGCGGATTGATAATGGTCTGCAGCGGCATCTGACTGCGAAAGACATCCCATCCGCTGAAAATCGTGCGCTTGGTAAAAGCCTCCGTATGGTGCGTTTTTTTATCTCCGCCTGTGTAGTTGCCATCCACATCGGTGTAGGCCCTTGGATCGATCATGGTATGATACAGGGCGGTATAGAATATGACTTTCAGGTCTTCGTTCCTGGTCTGGATGGTCATATTTCCCAGTGCCTTGTCCCAGGATTCTCTTGCTTTACCGGCAGTTTCATCGAAATTCCAACCCGGTATCTCGGCTTTTAGGTTTTTTTCTGCTCCTTCAGCACTGACAAATGAAATACCTGCTTTCAGTGTGACCTCCTCCTGGTCTGAGGTAGAGAATTCGGTAAAGAAACCGAGGTGTTTACCTTCAAATTCCTTGATATTCCTTGTAATTTTGGCTGCAGAGATCCGTTCCTGGTAGGCGGCGCTCCCAACATCTTCCCGCTTTCTGCCGATACCGTCAGGGATGTCAGCAGACCAGATGCCGTAATTTCTCAGTGGTTTGGAGAATTCGGCATAAAAATAGACCGTATAATCGGGATGCCCGCCGCCATTTCCCCATCCACCACCTTCAGGAGTACATTGCATCCAGCCAGAAATGGTGTTTTCGTTCACAACTTTGATGTGCTGCAACGTTGAGGTGCCTCCGACTCTCCTGGCCAGGTCTATCTGGATGCGCGATTGCCGGTGACCGGGAAACCTGAACTGCATGATGCCGCTGTGAGGAGCGGCTGTCAGCCGGGCTTTGATGTTGTAATCACTGAGGGTTACCTCATAATATCCTGCTGAAGCCTTTTCACTCCTCTTGTCAAAACGGGAACGATAGCCTTTTAAGGGAGAATTTTCTTTTCCTGAGGAAGTTTTAAGCGGTCCCACCGTGGGCATCACCAGAAAATTACCAAGGTCACCATACCAGCCGACTCCGCTCATCTGGGTGAAGGCAAAACCCTCGATGCTGGTATGTTCATTGCTGTATCCTGACCCGTTGTCACCACCGGTGATTGTGTTCGGGCTTACCTGAACCATCCCGAAGGGGGTGGCTGCACCTGGAAATGTTTTCCCCCAGTCAAAAGGGGGTTTGCAGCTGGTACTGGCGCCGATAAATGGGTTGACATAATCAGCAGGCCCGCCCGGGGATTGTCCGTAAACGGAAAAAGCCATCCAGCAAATGAAACAGGTAAGAATATCTTTTCTCATCGGTATAAAAAAATTGTTAACTGTCAGTATTAAAATTATCAAAGGTCATTTCTTCCTCAGCCCGATTGTCAGAAGATGGCATCCCCTCCGGCGGCCCTGAAGAGGCCAAAATTCGAAATGGCCGGGGTATTGTTTGATTCCCTGATGTTGATCCTGACTTTACTGCCGGATACAGGGGTGATTTTCAACAACCTTTTGAACCCGATGCTGGTTCCGGCGGCAATGGTCTGCCAACCTCCCGACCCCAAAACCTGGACATCAAAGGAGGCGATTCTCTGCCCGAACCGAACCGGTTCCTGCAACAGGATGCGGTCAAATTTCCTGGTGCTGTCAATGGCCATTTCGAAGGAGGCTGCCCGCTGGCCCTCTGCCGCCGCCCAAAAACTGCTCAGGTCGGTATCGGTAATATTGCCCGGACTGTATTCTGCGGAGGGAGAGAATACCCCGGAGACTGTAACCTTTGCACTGGCTGCCAAATTTTCACGGAATGTTTTGTCGAGTATTTCACGGAATTTTTTCATGGCTGCCACATCTTTTGTGGCGAAAAGCCCGTCCCGGTTGGGTGGGATATTGAGCAGGAAGACTGCATTCCTGCCAACAGACTTGTAATAGAGGTCGGCGAGCTGGGAGGGAGTCTTTACCGTTTCATCATCTGTTTCGTGGAAAAACCAGCCTTTCCTGATGGAAACATCACACTGTCCGACAACCCAGGCACTTCCGTAATAGTCGCCGGTATTAAGGTAATCACTGTCACTGTCCCCGATTATCAGTTTCCCTGTATTGATCGTGCTCCAGAAAGTTTCGCCTGCGATGCCACGCTCGTTGCCAATCCAGCGGTTGTCGGGACCGGCATCTGAAAATATGGAGGCTCCTGGTTGAAGTTTATAAACGATCTCCCGGATATCCTTCCAGGGATAGTAAGAAAGCTTGTCAATTTTCCGAACCTCCCTGGCACCCCCGTAATAGCCGTCCCCGCCGTTGGCTCCGTCGAACCACATCTCGCAAATCGTGCCGTAATTGGTCAGCAGCTCCCTGAGCTGGTTCTTGTAATAGGTAATGTAGGCAGGTGTGCCATACCCGGCGTGATTTCTGTCCCAGGGTGAAAGGTACAATCCGGCCTTGATTCCATATTTGGCGCAAGCCTCCGTAAACTCTCTGACGATATCTCCCTTTCCGTTTTTATAGGGACTGTTTTTTACCGAGTGTTCGGTGTAGGCACTTGGCCAGAGGCAGAATCCGTCGTGGTGCTTGGCTGTCAGGATCAACTCCCTGATCCCGGCATCTTTGGCCGCCTTCACCCACTGTTCTGCGTCCAGCTTTTTGGGGTCGAACAAAGCAGGAGATTCATCCCCGTATCCCCATTCCTTATCGGTGAAGGTATTCATGTTAAAATGAATGAATCCGACCATCTCCAGGGACTGGTAATCCAGCTGTTTTTGGGAGGGCACTACCTTGTTAGGCTTAAAATCCTTTCCATTTGCGGATGAGAATGAGGTTAGCAGCAATACCACAGGTAAAATCCGGAATAAGTACTTCATAATATCTGTTTTTATTTAGAATCATTCTAATTATTGTCCTGAATTTCGAGTTTGGCTATTTTAAGTGATTTATTGTCGGAACTGCCTCCATACAGCAATTCGTACTTTCCGGCAAGCACTTCAGGTTTCCCTGTTTGGTCATTGAAAGAGCTGAATGCATCTGGTTCCAGCACAAAACGGATCTTCTGCTTTTCACCTGCTTTCAGAGGCACCCGTTTAAAGCCCTTCAATGATTTTAGCGGACCTCCCGGATCATCGGGATTGCGCAGATAAACCTGCACAACCTCTTCCCCGTTGCGTTTTCCCGTGTTTTGCACCTCAATTGTCAGTGTCACATTATCACTTTTGCAAATCTTCGCTTTGGATAAAACAGCTGATTTGTATTCGAACTTTGTGTAGCTCAGGCCGTAGCCAAAAGGATACAATGGCTCCTGTGTCATGTAACGGTAAGTCCTGCCTTTCATGGAGTAATCCTCAAAATCAGGAAGCTGGTCAACGCTTTTGTAAAACGTGACGGGCAGCCTGCCACCTGGATTATAATCTCCAAAAAGGATATCCGCGACAGCTGTACCTGCGGCTTCACCCCCGTACCAGGCGTTAAGGATGGCATCCACATTGGCCTCCTCCCAGTTCAGCGCAAGGGAACTGCCGGTGCATAGAATGTATACAACCGGCTTGCCTGTTGCCTTCAGCAATTTTATCATCTCCTTCTGAACTGCAGGAATCTCAATATTCGTGCGGTCGCCGCCTTTGAAGCCTTCAACAGTTACCTTCATTTCCTCTCCCTCCAGCCTGGGGGAAATTCCGCCGGCGAAAAGGATGATATCAGCATTTTTAACCCTTGAAACGCTCATAGTGAGACTATCAGCATATACCTGTCCGGCATGGCTGCATCCCTTTTCATAGATGATTGTTGAATTGGGCATTTTGTCCCTGATGCCCTGCAAAATTGTAGTGGTTCTGGAAGGGAAACCATTGTAATTGGCCCACAACATCACTGAATCATTGGCGTTTGGACCAACAACAGCAATGGTTTTGATATTTTTGGCCAGTGGAAGGATATTATTTTTGTTTTTCAGCAGGACCATGCTTTCCCTGGCCATTCTTAATGCCTGCTCCCTGTGTTTCTGACAATTGACTACGCTGTATGGAATTCTGGACCATTTTACCATTTCGTCAGGATCGAACATGCCCAGATCAAACCTGCCCCTGAAGAGTCTTTTCACAGAGACGTCTATGTCACTCTCTTTGATAAGCCCCTTTTGAACCGCGCTGATCAGGCTTTTATAACTGCTTCCGCATTCAACATCAGTGCCGTTTAAAACAGCATCTGCCGATGCTGTCTGTGCATCAGGATGGGTTTCATGGCGTTTGGTTCTGCTGTCTTTTTTGTAAAAATCATCAATGGCTCCGCAGTCGGAGACAACGATGCCCTTGTATCCCCATTTGTTCCTGAGAATATCGACCAGGAGGAGGTCGCTTCCGCAACAGGGCTTATCCTCGAAACGATTGTAGGCACACATGACCTGCCGGACATTGCCTTCCCTGACCAGGGTCTCAAAGGCAGGGAGGTAAGTCTGCCAGAGGTCGCGGCTGCCAACGCTGGCATTGAAGCTGTGCCTGTTGGATTCCGGTCCGCTGTGAACCGCAAAATGCTTGGCGCAGGCAAAACTCTTGAAATATTTGGGATCATCCCCTTGCAATCCTTTGACGCAGGCGAGTCCCATCCTGGAGGTCAGGTAGGGGTCCTCTCCGTAAGTTTCCATGCCTCTTCCCCAGCGTGGATCGCGGAAGATATTGATATTGGGTGTCCAGAATGTCAGGCCTTTGTATCGGTCGTATGCCTTGTCTTTCTGGTAGTCGTGGTATTTTGCCCGCGCTTCATCGCTGATAATGCTGAAGGTCTCCAACATGGCATCCTCATCAAAGGTTGCCGCCAGGGCGATGGCCTGCGGAAAAACAGTAGCCAGTCCGGTTCGGGCCACCCCGTGAAGGGCTTCGTTCCACCAGTTGTAAACGGGGATGCCCAGGCGTTCGATAGCCGGGGTTTTGTCCATCATCTGCATTATTTTTTCCTGGAGAGTTAGTCGGCCAACCAAATCTTCAACACGTTTTTCTGTTGAAAGGCCGGTGTCGCGAAATGGCAAAAGTTGGCTTTGTGGCTGTCCATTCACAAAAAAAATGGTCAGCAATGCGAAGGCAGCCAGAATCATTTTCTTTTTCATGGTTATAATTTGTTGTTTGGTTTTTATTGGCCTGCCACTTTTTCAGCAATCATCTTCAGAAGGACTTTGTCACTCCACTCCTGGCAATGACCGGCCATGGGAGTAAAGGTAATCTTCGCATCCGATTTCGGATTGCTGGTGCTGTCCAGGAAAACTTTCAGGAATCGGGTGGCTACATTGGAGTACAACCCATCCATATCACCTGTCCATACCCATATTTTGCCCTGAAGTTTTGGCCCCAGTGTCGGCCAGTTTTTTTCCAGCACTTTTTTCAGGTCATATTTTTCCCACTGTACGGCAATGGCATGGTCTATTTTTCCTGAAACTGGGTCAAACATCAGGGAAGGCAGTCCGTCAGCACCTTTTGGCCCGAATACGGCATTGTAAGCGCCAAACTGTCCGCCTGAAATCCTGTAATCTCCGGTGCGGCTGGCCAAATTTTCTGCCGATATCCAATCTTTCATCGAATAGGTTGGTTCATCGTAAATGGTTCTCCGTCCGGGTTGAAGGTATCCGGATTTATTGAAAAATAGGGAAGAATCCCGGTAAATATCTATCAGTCCGTAATGTGAAAAATCAACAGGATCGGGGCTGTACGACCAGGTGCCGTCGAAGAAATCCGGATAGAAAATCTGTAACCCCAGGGATACCCATCCTCCTGTTGAACAACCTGTCAGAAACCTCATTTTTGAGGAAGGATTGTAATGAACCAGTTTTTCAATTTCAGGAATCAGCTCTTCCGTCAGGGCTTTTCCGCAGGGTCCGTTGTTTTCAGAGTCTAACTGGTAGGTATCCCCGTATGGCCCCTGCGAATCCAGGTAGACATAAATCACCTGGGGTGCAGTATCTGCAAACCACCAATCCGTGAAGGCCTTGTCCTTTATGTGGCCATTGATGGCAGTATACCTTCCATTCAATCCGGGTGCACGGTAACAGATCGGATAGGCTTTACCCGGATTATTGTACCAGCCCGAAGGCAGCAAAATTGCAGCCCGAAGGTAGCGCGGTCTTCCCGAGAAATCAGACAGGTACCTGCTCTTTATCACCAGCGATTTCACGAATTTGTGGTCGGCAATTTCATTGGGCGGAATCACCTGGTCCAGCGTGAGCTTGAGTTGTGCGCCGGTTGTAAGCACGACCGAGTCGATGTTGCTGATTATATTCCCGGGTACATTTTCCTGCCCGTCGTCGGGATTTTGCTTGTAGACTGCCTGGTAATAGTACTTTTCTGCGGCAAGGGGAAAGTTCTTTTCCACAGTGACCATCTGAATTGTTTTATTCTTTGCATCCAACAGGCAGGGAACGGTTATATCCCAATTTACAGGTGTCATGCCAAGCGTTACCTCAGACTTCAGCCGTGGCTCTCTTTCCCGTTGTTTTGTCAGGTGCAGCAATATCCTGCCTCCTTTAAGGAACGATTTTTTCACCTCTTCCGAAACCGAAATTTCGGCCTTGGAAAAGGGAATTTCCTGCGCTTTCAGCAAGCCGGCGACGGCGCTTAAAAATAGAAAACAGGAAATAATTATCTTTTTTTTCATGGTTAACAGGTTTGTTCTTCTGTTTTCCGGTCGGGTTTTAAATCGCTGCCGGGATGATCATTTTTTGGACCTTACCAGACCGGCAAATCAAAAAGGATGGGTCATAATATCCGAAGTAAAGCAGTTGTAAAAAGGTCAACGCCAATCAATATCATATTTTTTACCGGCCAAGGCCTTAAATTTAAGCATGTTGTTCTTTTTATCAAAAGAGTAACCGGTGATTTTCTGTCCATTGCAGGTCATTTCGGTGGTTAATTTACCAATATCATTCAGTACTATCTTCATTTCCCGGTCGAAAGAGCTTTGTAATTCGAGTGAATGTGAAGAGGGAAAGGAGTACCTCAGTTTTCCCAGCACCAGGCTCTTGCCTGCCGGATCTTCCGGTACCACGATGGTGCAAAAATCATCCTGTAATCCGTAAATGTTCTGAACCACCATGCTCCAGACCGAACACGACATTCCAAGGTCTTTCACCCCCAGTCCCAGTCCGGAAACAGGATGGTACCTCTCGTTGATACCGCTCAGGTTGATCATGTCAAGCATTTTGAGGGTAAGCTCATTGGCAGTTTTGTGAAAGCCATATTTCTGAAGTCCGAGGCTGATGAGATAGTTGGTTCCCGGCCAGACATCACCTCTCCACATCAGCGGTGGCATCCTCCCTATCCTGGTATTGAATTTTGGATCGTCCAGCGCAACTGTGGGAACAGGGTAATTGCTCCAGAACTCCTGTGGGTTTTCCAGGTGTTTTAGCAACGCTTCTGCCTGGGATTTGGTAGCTGCACCACAAGTTAAGGCAAGAAAAGCCTGCAGGGTTTTGGTGTAAATTTTTTGATCAGAATCACGGTCCAGGCTGTAAAAAAAATTGGTTTTGGAATCCCACATTTTGGTACGGACAGCCCTGATCCTTTTATCTGCCAAGTCCTGGAATTTCTTTGCCATCTCCTTTTGGTCCAGCAGGAGGGCCATTTTGACAAGAGCCTGTTCCTGCAGGATTAAAAAGCAGGTTTGTTCAACACCTTCGACATTGCCGTACCATTCGCCGCTTTCATGGCCGGGATGAATGGTCAGTTTCATTTCATCCATGGCAGGATGGAAATCAAATGTCTCAAATCGTGCAGTTTGTAGCATATCTGATTTGCCGACGGGTTTATAGGCTCCAAATTCAATCAGTCCGTCGTTGTCAATGTCCCGCTCCGTTGAATACCAGTGATCAAAGGAGACCAGGTAGGGGAACGCCCTCTTTATGAGTTCAATATCATTGGTCTGCCGGTATACCAACCAGCACCCCCACCCCAATATGGGAATCTGCGAGTAACCCAGGGGGGGCCAGTTTTGTGGATTGATAAAATTCGGGATTATGCCATAACGATAGGAACCTTTGGGAGCCTCGGGGTTGTTGTCGATAGCGTTCCAATAGTTTTCAAAGACATTCCGGATGACCGTATCCCGGTTCAGCGGAGCGAAGGCAATCAGCTGGAACATGGTATCCCACACCCACTGACCGACATATACACCCCCGGGCGAGAACCAGTTATTGGGCAGGGAGGGCGGGAGGGGAGGAAAGAGTTTCCCGAAGACCGACCGCTGAAAAATGGAATCCATCACAGCATTGACCCGGGGATCATCCGTTGAAACATAGTCCTTTAAATGAATCCCAAGCTCGACATTTTTCATGTCCCTGGTAGATTGCGCCTCAACAGTAGAATGGCTCAGCAGGCACACCAGGATTCCAAAGATTGAAATAAAAAGAAAATTTACTCTCATGGCTGTAGTTTATTTGTCGTCGGAACGGAGGTTTTTGATTGGTCGGCGACAACTATTTTTATTTTTCCATCCTTCCTTTCAATATAAATATCCGCAGGCTTTCCCAACGAGAGGATTGTATTCCCGTTTCTGCTCAGACTGGTAAATCCTGTGGCAGCGAATTTCTTCAAAGCTGACTTCAGGATTCCAGGAAAGGCAAGTCTTTCAAGGGATTATGCCCTAAAGAATTCTTCCCGAAAATTGCCTTTGCCTTTGGTTTTTTAATGTCATTGAATCATGGTCTTTCAGTTCGGCCCTTTTAACTGCCCAGGCAACAGGATGTCTGCTGGAACTGCCAATCCATGCTATGAAGTTAAAGAAAAAAGGAGAAGAAGATTTTGTCTTCTTCTCCTTTTTACAACGGGCGAATTCACCGGCAGCCAGTCTCAGAAGAGCCTGCTCATCATCTTTGAAATTCCTGCTGGGCATTGATAAATCTATAAGTCCGGATTGTCAGCTTCTCATGCAAACTTAGAAAAAATTCACTTAACCGGCCCGTTTTAATCTTTGTTCAGAATTTAATTTTCAACCCAAACAGTAGAAAAATCCAGTTTGCGTAGTTTATAAAAGCGGGGGATTTCCTTCATTTTCAGTTTCAGGAGCCAATCCCGGATCTGAAAGGAAACTCAAATCGCCAGGGTCATTCTTTCCGTTGCGACCATATAGTACCGGGCAAAATTCTCATCTTCCATGTACCCCAACAGCTCAGCCTGGAATTGTTTAGCCTCCTCCGACAATGCGACAATTTTCATGTTATTCTCCAGGTTTTCAGAATCCTTCTTCTGCACTTTGATAACCTCAATGAAATCATCCATCCAGCGCTCATAGTTCTGCATGAATGTCTTCTGCCCTGAACTGATTGTCAGTACATCCGCTGAAGCTTCATTTTCTCCCTGCATCACTTTTGTTCCCGTGAGTGTCACTCCCAGCGTCAGCCCCAGTTTGGACAAAAATCTGCGCCGGTTTTCATCGTATCCGTTCATGTTATAATATTTTAATGGTTGGAATGGTAAATAGGTCCTGCCCATACCCGGAACAAAACCTGTTGTTTGACCAAAGTCGCGTACCGGAAATCCCTTTCAATTAAACGGGCATTGTTTCCGCTCCGGCATTCGCTGACTTTTCTTACGTTGCTGCGCCGGCGGGGTTTCATCACCGCTTTGAAATATGGGACAGGATGCCATGGGAACATTCCGCTGAATCTGTTGTCCAGGCGTAAAGTGGTTTCCTGTTGGCAGGAATCTGATTGATTATAGTCTGTCGTTTTCGTGAATAGCAGGAATATGACGAAAGCAAACCCTGTTTCAGCCGAAATAATAGCACGTAGGAACGGAAATCAAAGTTTCAAAGGCTATTCCTGAACAGGTTTTTGTCAAGGATCAGGATTTCTCCGGGTTTGGTTGAAAATTCTGCAGTATGTCCGGCATAGTTAAGAAGGCATTTTCCTCCTCTTACAGACTTGACAGTCAGATCAACCAGCTGACCTCCCTGCCAGGAAATAGACACCTCAAAATTCCCGATTGCCTTGAGACCGCTGATATGCCCGTCTTTCCAGGCCAAAGGAAGACCCGGAAGTATTGCAATTTGGCCGCCGTGACTTTGAAGCAGCATCTCTGTAATGCCTGCCGTCGCCCCGAAATTGCCGTCAATCTGGAAGGGTGGATGATTGTCCCATAAATTATCAAGGGTAGATTTGGCAAACAGCAGCTGAATATGTTTGTAAGCCTCTTCTCCGTTCAGCACACGTGCGTAAAAATTGATAATCCACGCACGGCTCCTGCCGGTATGGCCTCCGCCTGAACTTAACCGGCGCTCTATCGTCTTTTGTGCGGCAGCGAATAGTCCAGGTGTTGCAGGTGTAATCTGTGTTCCCGGATGCAATCCGAAAAGGTTCGACATATGCCTGTGACCGGGATCCCCTTCGTCATAGTCTTTGATCCATTCCTGGATTGTCCCGTATTTGCTGACTTTTACAGACGGAAGGTTTTTCAGTGTCTCTTCCAGCCTGGCTGAAAAGGCTAGATCTTCACCCAGAAGTTTTCCCGCTTCGATACATGCATTGAAGAGTTCAGCAATGAGCTGTATATCAATGGTTTGACCTTAAGCAAGAGCTTTTTTCTTTTTAGTATCCGGCATCAGGAAGGAGTTCTCCGGGGAGTAGGAGGGAGAAGTGACCAATTTCCCGTCAGGATCCGGTACCAGGAATCCAAGTACAAATTTTGCCGATTCCTTCATTACCGGCCAGGCATACTGCTTCAGGTAATTGAGGTCGCTTTCAGATTGTATCTTTGACGTATTGATAATCACCGATAATCCAATCCCGTGCGCAGATGATTGCGTTGTGATTTGCTTTCAGATTGTATCTTTGACGTATTGATAATCACCTCTCCAAT
>CAZDLO010000008.1:0-74129 GCA_964506325.1 uncultured Tangfeifania sp. | reverse complement strand
GAGTTATGAGTTATGAATTATGAGTTATGAGTTATGAGTTATGAGTTATGAGTTATGGGGATGTTTAGATTGATTCTAAATAATTATGGTTTTTCAATACCCGGGTGTTGTTTGTAATCCTATTTTTCAAAATTATATAAACTGCCCGATAAACTTATTATTTTTACCAAATGATGCAATTAATCCAATATCTATGAATACACCGAAGTTTTTGATTTGCAGTGACCCTCTCAGTGAGGAGTCTGTTGAAATGGTTCTCCATGCTCACCGGCCCAGGTTTTTGGCACAAGTCACACCTATTCCCTTCACAGATATTGAGAAAAGGCCTGAAAAACCCTTTGCTGATGCATTGTACGTTAATTCAGAAGGGGTAATGGATGTTTACAGGATTGAGGTTGTTGAAACCTACGACCGTGCTGAAGAAGATGATATCCTGGATGAGCTGTTTCCGGCGGCAGATTACTTCTGTAAATATTTGCTCCTGATGGAAAAGGAAGAGGGAATGAATCCCGGTTTCCCGGTGAAGGACTTCAGCACAGAACTGCCCGGACTGAAAATTCTGCGTGCTACGGATGTTTGGACCATCGTTTACAACGGATTGGTGGCAGAATTTGGAACAGAAGATGAGATGGATGATTTCCTGGAAGTAGAACTGGGCATTGAACCGGAATTGCTGGACAAGGGCGTCATCAATCAGTTTGACTGACCTGTCTTTGTCTTCTTCTAAGGTAATACTGCGACAAGGGAAATCCAATGACTGAAAGGAGGATTACCAGTGTACCTGCATAAAAGCCCGTTGTCATTCGCTCTGTCTCTCCAAAAATAAAAAATGCCATCAGAATTCCATAAACAGGTTCCAGGTTGATGGAGAGTGTTACGGTGAATGCTGTAAGGTGCTTCATCACTTCTACCTGGGTTTTATGGGCATAAGCTGTGCACACGGTTGCGAGAAGTACCAGGTACATCCAATCCGTCTGTGAAGGAACAGCAACTGGCAGGCTGATCCCTTTCCCTGTAAAGAGCATAAAAACCGTTATGGCCATCCACCCCCCGATCATCTCATAAAAACTGATCTGAAGAGCACTGTGGTTAACAATGAGCTTTTTGTTCATCACAGTGAATAATCCTGCGAGGAAGGCCGACAGCAGGGCAACCAGGAAGCCCAGTGTGTACCGGGTTTCAAAACGAAATATGAGGTAAATCCCGGAAATGATCACCAATCCGATCATTACTTCGAAAATATTGATCCGTTTACGGTGAAAGAATGGTTCCAGCAGACTGGTAAAAAGGGTCGTTGTCGCAAACCCTCCCAGGGCAACTGAGACATTGGCAAGCTTAATGGCTCCAAAAAATGTCACCCAGTGAACTGCTATAATAACACCTACAAGGAAAAAACGCAGGAGCGCCCGGCGAGGGACTGATACATCTTCCCTTTTGAACTTCAGGTATATATAAAATGTAACAATGGCAAGGAGCATGCGGTACCATACCAGCTCCACCGCAGGCAGCTCGATCAGTTTCCCCAGAATAGCGGTAAAACCATAAATAATGACGATAAGGTGCAACTTAAGGTAGGCGGTCTTCAGCTCTTTTTTCAATGCGGAAATTTTTCTCAAAAATAGCAACGTTTGACATATATCTGTGTTTGTCAGCATTTAAATAGGTATTCCAAATTACACCTTTTCCCAAATAGCCTTCATCAGATTATTTTTAATGTCAATTAGTTATTACCTTTGGGGAACCTTCTTTTCTGAATAGAAGACTACTACTCATCCTAATATTTACTACTGATGGTTCTAGACACTATCGAAAATGCAGCAAGATACATGCATTTGGGAGACGGCATTTCCAAAGCCCTGTTATACATCCGGCAGAACGATATGACCGCAATTAAGCCGGGAAGATATGAAATTGAAAATGACCGGCTGGTAATGCTCGTTTTTGAAAACAACAACACGACAACGGACACATGTAAACTGGAAGGGCATCGCCGGTACATTGACTTGCAGTACTGGGTTTCAGGCTCGGAACTTATGGGCCACGAAATATTAAAATCCCAGCCGCTGCTTGAGGACTACAACGAAAAGGCAGATTATGCCTTTTACAACTGCAGCGCTTCCTTCTCAAGACTTTTACCGGGGATGTTTGTCATTTATTACCCGACCGATCTTCACACGGCAGTTACTGATCCGCAATCGGGCCCGATGGTCAGGAAGATTGTATTCAAGATACATGTTGATGCATAATCTTTTTCGTGACCCGGCAAAGTTGTTCCATGGTCTCAAGCTCAATAACCCTGTCTGAATAGGTTACAGACCAACCATTTGCGATCTGGGTAACTTCCATTGCAAAGGATGAAACAGGTGAATTTTCGTCCTCAATGACAACACCTGCGGAGGAGGAAAGTGTTGAATGCTGAATACGTGATGCCTGGACAACCTCAAAACCAATACGTTCAAGTGCTTTTGTTGCCCAAAGCATCTCCTGTCCTTTCGCCGTGAGTTTCACCTTACCCTTGTTCTCTTTCCGGATCCTGAAATCTCCTTTCTTCGGATCGAAGACCAGGTGTGGATTATTTGGAAACAACGAATTAAAAAACCCACGTGCGGCAACTTCTTCAGGAAGGCCCTCCACTACCTGGTCATCCAGCATCAGCCATATGTGATCGGCCATGGAAAGTGCGGTATTCAGGTCGTGGGTGGAAAAAATTACGCATTTACCCTGTTCCTCTGCCAGTCGGTGCAGGATACGCACGATCTCGTATTTATTTGAAATATCCAGGAATGCGGTAGGCTCATCCAGGATCATGATTCTTGTATCCTGAGCCAAAGCTCTGGCAATCATTGCCCTCTGGCGCTCTCCATCCGAAATGCGGCTGATCTGGCGGTTTTCGTATCCGCCGAGGCCTACCTGCCGGATAGCAGTATCAATAATAGCCTGGTCGTTTTCAGTGAGCTGACCAAACCAGTTTGTATAAGGAAATCTCCCGAGTCCTACCATTTCCCTGACAGTCAGGCTTGCAGCCCTGACAATCTCTGTTGAAACAAAACTCATCTCCCTGGCCAGTTCTTTGGGGCCGTAATCTCCTGCCAAACGCTGGTGAATCAGCAATTCACCAGAAAGTGGTGTTTGAAATCCGGCGATGGTCTTCAGCAGTGTGCTCTTCCCAATGCCATTTCCTCCTATCAGCGCTACTATCTCCCCGCTGAATGCACGCAGTGTCATGTCGCTTTTTACCACAACAGAAGCCGACGACCGTTCCCTGTATCCGATCGAAATGGACTTGCATTCAACGAAAATCTCTTCTTTCATTCGTTACTGGTTTGCTTTTTCAGTGGCGGGTGAATACCTGCAGTGACATATTAGGCTGATCCCGGTATTTGTGGAGGTGAATTTCATGTAAATAACTGACAATGATAATGTTTTTAAATAATTAATCGATTTCAAAGTGACCCGATTTTTTTGTTCTGAAATATTATCCAGATTACAACAGGAATCCCCAGCAAGGAAGTTACCGAATTGATCGGCAGTGTTGTTTCGTAGCCGGGCAGCTGGGAGATAATATCCCCGGCAAGCATAACAGCAGACCCGAGCATTACGGAGGCTGGAATCAGTGTTTTGTGCAGGGTGGAACGAAATAATTTCCTGGCAAGATGAGGAACAATAACACCCACAAAGGCAATTGGACCGCAGAATGCCGTAATGCTGCCTGCCAGAATGGAAGTGGAGGCAAACACCATCAGGTAGGCCAGGTTTACATTCATGCCCATACTTTTCGCATAATTCTCCCCAAGAAGGAAAGCGTCCAGGAATTTAGCCGAAAGCATTGCTACCAGGAGTCCGGCCATTACCGACGGAAAAAGGACGGAGAGCTGGTCACGGGTTGTCCCTCCAAGGCTTCCCATGGTCCAGACAACAAAAGTTTTCAGGGAAGATTCACTGCTAAAATATTGCATGACACTGACAACGGCAAATATTGCACTGGAGAGCAAAATGCCGAGTATCAAAACTGTCATAAGGTCCCTCAGCCTTGCAGCGATCAGAACAACCAGAAGCATCATGCATCCTGCACCCAGCCAGGCAGCTAAGACGATGGCCCAGGAACCGGTAAGCGAGAAAAGAAAGGAGCTTTTGAAGATCCACCCTGTTGAAAGCACAAAAAGGGCCACACCCAGGCTGGCTCCCGAGCTGATGCCGAGAATATCAGGGCCTGCGATCGGATTCCGGAATATGGTCTGCATCTGCAGTCCGGCAACGGAAAGTGCTGCACCGGCAAGAACCGCGGTTATTGCCTTGGGTATCCTGAACTGATGAAGAATTGAAGATATTTGAGGGTCAGCTGTTGCCGGATGAAAAATGGAAGAAACAGACTGGGAAAATGAAATAGGGACTGAGCCTAGCAGGAGATCGAGCAAGAAAAGAATGACAAGCAGAACAAACAGGAGAAAAAGCCCTGCTCCGTTCCTGAACCGGACATCCCGGCCCACCGGCGACCCGGCTGACCCATCCGAATATCCCTTGCCCCGGACCGGCTTTTCATTGTTCTTCATTCCCTGTTCATCATCATTATGTTACATTGGAAGTCTTCAGGCAACACTGTCGCTGTTCCAATCAACTCAGTTTATCTTCTTGTAATAATTAAAATCCCTGACAACATTGAGCTGAGGGTGGAAAATATTCACAAGGTCCCTCAGGATCAAATCAGGATGAACGACACCACTTTCCCAGTAATCGGTACCACCACCGGGAGATGTGCGGAGATTGTTGTTGTATACCTGTGATTTTTTTACAGCAGGCAACTGGCTGAACCGTGCATCGAATGCCATCAACTCATCCATATTGGTGACACTGCCGCAGTTGATCCAGAAATCCGCACCGGAAGCCCGCAGGAATACCTCCTCCAAAGATACTGGAAAAGCTTCCTGTGAACTATTCTCATTCCATAAAAATTTTCCGCCGGCATCCTCAATTAAAACCGCCAGGTTTGACTTGCCACCGGCAATCCACCAGGTATCCTTAAAAGGGAGGCCTGTGAGAACCTTCGGTTTTTCAGTCATGCCTGAGACACTCGCTTTGATCGAATTGTAACTGGTATTCAGGCGGTTGAAAATAGTATCAGCCAGCTCCTCCTTCTCAAAAAAGGCACCAAAGAATTTAATCCAGTCAGCCTTTGCCAGCGGAGTCTGTTCAAGATATTCACCAACCAGTACAACAGGAATGCCCAGATCGTGCAACTTATTTAACTGGGCATTGATCTCAGAACCAACACCAAAGGCAAAAACAGCATCAGGTTTCAGTTTCATGATCATTTCATAGTTAAGTCCCCTGTCATACCCGACTTCATGGATACGGTTTTCTTCAATCCCTTTCCGTACAAAGGGGTTCGTCAGGTAAGCACTTCCGGACAAACCTGAAACCGCGGATAACTCTCCCAGTGCATCCAGGTAGCCGATATGGGTCGTGGAGAGGCAAACTACATTTTTCAGCGGAGTTAAAAACACCTGTTTGCCCTTTATTTCTTCCGGAATTTCGTCTCCCTTTTTAGCAAGGTAATAGTCAAATTGATTGTTGCTGGACTTCTGCCACGGATCTGTTACAGTCAGTTTTTTATATTTTCCAAAATTTGCAATGGCAAATCCTGTCGCATCTGAAGATTTTCCCAAACCGGATGAACTTCCCGCCGGTCTTTTATTCCCGGGGCCGGAAGTGCAACTGATCAAAAAGCCGAGGCAAAGGATGAGAACAACAATTCGCTGCTGCATTCGGTAGTATTTATTTACAGTAAGGATTAAAATGACTATCTGCTCCTGACGACCTTCACTTTCAGGACCTCCTTCCTGCTAATCGTCTCAACAGCAATAAAATAAACAGCCGACTGAAGCATGCTGCAACTTAATTCCATAGGTTCGGCGGTAAGCATTCGTTGGGTCTCAGATACCTTTCGGCCAAGCAGGTCATAGAAAATAATCCTGCCAAATTCCTCATTACCAGTGTTCACAAGGTAAAGTAGATTAAGGGATTCATCGTCCGGATAATATACTTTAAACTGGTGGGGTCCAGCCGGAACCGGTTCCGGTTCTGTTGCCGCAAAAGTAGTGCCGCATCCGTATGAATCAATCAGAAGAGAGGTCCTAAGGTTGATCTCGGGAACCCAGTAAAACGGTTGCCAGGTATTATCGATCTTGCAAAATGCCCTGTTAAGGTCGCTGGTGGAGCGGGATGAAGCATGATACAACGCAACGGTATCACTTGTATTGCTGTAATTGATATCATATCCAATAAAATACTTGCCATTTATTTCCAGGGCCTGGTCAAGTTCGATAAAAGTTGAATACCTGGATTTCAACGACTTAATAGGCACAGTAATGGTCTTCAGGGTTTCACCCGGCATTCCGGTATTACCATCCATCTGGTAAATATGGAAACTGACCACACTGTTGCCATTGTTAACCCCTGTAACAGCTTTCGCCATTCCCACTGAAAATGCTGCCAAGGACGTTTTTTCTGTCTGGCCAAATTCCTGGGCATAACTCAGAATCCTCATGGAGTTGTGACCGGAAATATATCCCTTCCCGTTGGTAATTCGTGCAGCTTCGTAAATTTCGCCTTGCCTGACATCCGAGAACTGGTCGCAGGAGGCCTCTGCGGAATATGGGTCCATGGCTTCAATTTTGGTCAGACCGGAGTTGACAGGATCCAGCCAGACTTTAAGTTGCCTGGCAGGGAGCGAAGAAAAATTCCACTGGAAGGAAAACATGGAATAGTAATCGTCTGTTGAAAGTTCACAAGTGGCTGTACCTCCCCTTAAAGTACCAACAATAAGGTTGGATTCATTAAAAAGTGCCCCCCCCGATGAACCTGCCTCTGTTGTTCCGAAATTCCATTTTTTGATCCACCAGAAACTGTTGGGCGGATGACCGGGGTCATTGGTGTCATTGTAGGAAGCAATTCCGGGGGGATCAGAATCTATAGAAACCTTCTTCACATCTGCCAGTGGATGGTGCACAGTCCGCGTGGATGCCGGTGTAGTTTTACTCCTGTCCCAGCCCGCATAATAGGGCCTGAACTCCGGAGGTGGCATCATTTCCAGTTCTACCAGCGCAAAATCCAAAGAATCAGAACGTGCACGCAAAATGGATCCGGTCATGGTCTGGTCCACATAACCGTTGGCACTACCGTTCCGGCCGCAAAAAGGGCTCTCATAGTTGAAGGTAAAGACCGTTGTCTGGGCATCTGAAGCGCGCTGAATACAGTGTCCTGCAGTTAGCAGGTAGGGGGTTTTATCCCTCGTGGTGTTGTTGACCAGAGTGCCGGTACACAGATCAATCCCGCCAATTACCAACTGCACTACAGCCTGTTTTTCAACATTCATCACCATGGCTTCCTTGCAGTAAACATCCATGTTGCAGGAACCGGATTCTCCCAGCGGACGATTGCCTATGGCATTTTTGTAGTCGTGGTTAATCTTCGAAATGTGAAGGTCGCCCGGTCCGGAGACATTGGCCGGTTCATTGTATTCAACAATAATTTCATCACCGGGAAGAGGATACACCGGCAACATCCCGGAGGATTGTTCATTGTTCGCATTAAAGGCTCCCCGAACGACCTTATGATCCGGAGTATAAAGAAAAACAGAGGCCCCTGTTGGCAAAATAAACCTGTCGAACAATATGTTAAGAGAATAAGCACCGGCAGAACGGAGTGCTATTCTCCATATTTTCATTCCATCTGCCATATCCCATACTCCGGAATTGGCAGGACTAATGTCTACATCAAAACTTTTGGCAAAAGTGTATTTCTTATAGGGATCCCCGGATTGCAAATCCTGGAGTAACAACGCTGCATGGTCGACTTTGGCTGTTTCAACCACCGGAAGTTGTATTTTAAGGCTTTTCAGCGAATTGAAAGATGCTGGCGTGCCGCCATATGAAATCTGTCCTAAACTGCGAAAAGACAGGGCATAAGTCAATATAAAGAAGAGAACCAGAATACGTCTCGCCATCATCGATAGGTTTTTCCAAATATAGGATTTATCATGTAAAGAGCAACCCAATCTATTTTCTGAAATAAATGTCTGTGAAATTCATAAAACAATTCCAGTCAAAAAAGGTAATATTATGTTTCCCCGGACGGATGTGAAATCCGATCGATCCTATAACGGGTTGTTCCAACGGAGGCATTTCCCCTGGGGGAATTCCCTTTTTCCCCAACAACTGGTATACCGGGGAGGCTGCAACACAAGCCAGAAATGACCCCCTTGGGTCTCCCCAGCGATCATCCTCCGCCACTGAAACATAAACAGGACGAGGCGCTATAAGTGAAAGCAATTCATGCTGGTCGAATGGCAAAGACTCCTCCCTGTCGCTGTATTTTTTGAAATTATCACAGAACCAGTGCGGAAAGGAAGTATTTATCCTGGAAACAGTCTCACCATACTTACGCCTCGACAAAGCTGCTCCTCCTGTGCCCGATTCATTCGAGATAACCACAGAGAACCTCTTGTCGGTCGCACCTGCCCACAAGGCAGCTTTCCCCAACCTTGAATGTCCAAAAACTATCACCTTTTTGGGGTCCGCTTCCTTCATATCTTCAAGGCAGTCCATTACCCTTGACAGTCCCCAGGCCCATGCAGCCACACTGCCCCAGGAGGAACTGTCTCTGGGCGCATTAAAAAGTGGGTGCACACCATTGTGAAAACCATCGTTGAAATCCGGGTCAACATCTCCGTAATAAATGGTAGCAACTCCATAACCCCTGACAATAATTTCCTTGACAGGCCACGAATCTGCATCCGAGCCCCTCAAGCTTTCCGCAGACACATTGCCGGTAATACCCCTGGCAGGATTGTTCCGTACCCAGGAGGAGGCCACGCTGATCCCGGTTTCAGCAGTCACAGTATGATTTCCGCTAAAATTATAACCCAGGAACAACGGAGGTTTTTTTACTGATTTTGGAAGGAAAATTAAAAGATTCAAGGCTACTCTGTGCCCTTGTCTTTCCACCATAAGCTGAATTTCTTTCCTGATCGCAAAACCGTTACAGGAATTTTCATCGATGGATATTTCTTTGAACCAGGTTTTAACTTTCCCTTCCGGTACTTGGCCAAACATCTCTTTTTCAAATATTTGCAGCAATTCGGCCCTTCTTTTTGTCCACTCTTTAGAGCCGGTTACTGCCCTGCCATCACTAAACACCAGTGGATCAGGCAAAACATAGGCAGGAACTTTGGCCTCGTCGTAGTTGGGTACAAAATTCTGGGAACAGAGCAGGGAGGAATAAAAGAACAGGGATAAAACCAGTACTGCAGATTTCATAAATTTATGTTTGGTTGGCTGTTTGCAAAAATGCAATTTTTCTGTCCACATCCGGTTAACTCAGTCCGGAATTACCGTTTATTCCCAACCACCGGTCTCTTCAACAATCTGATACACAGCGGA
Source organism: uncultured Tangfeifania sp. (assembly GCA_964506325.1). Lineage (GTDB taxonomy): Bacteria > Bacteroidota > Bacteroidia > Bacteroidales > Prolixibacteraceae > CAINVV01. Next base: position 64,692 of record CAZDLO010000008.1, on the reverse strand, counting down.
AGTCGGCCCGGCGAATTTTGCAGCGGTATTTATTTTTCCGGTTTTTCAGGACTCTAAATCATAGACCCTTGGTTCGATTTCCCCCCTTGCAACCATCAAGGCATTCATTGCCAGAGCCTTAAGTTCATCCTGGCCTGCATAGACAGAGACGGGAGCGATGAATTCAACCCTTTCGCGGATCAGGGACATCAATCTCTTGTCAAAAGCAATTCCCCCGGTAATTAGGATGCCATCGATCTTTCCTTTAAGGACGGTTGCCATTTCACCAATGTATTTGGCAATCTGGTAGGCCATTGCGGTATGGTAGAAGGTAGCCTTTTCGTCACCCCGCCTGACAGCAAGTTCAACCTCACGGGCATCGTTAGTTCCAAGGTATGCTGCAAAACCCCCATTACCGGAGATCATGGACATTATTTCCTGGTAATTGTATTTTCCGCTGAAACAAAGCTTTACAAGGTCACCTACAGGTAAAGACCCGCTGCGTTCAGGTGAAAAAGGGCCTTCACCGTCCAGGGCATTGTTCACATCCACAACCCTTCCGTGCTGGTGCACTCCCACAGAAATCCCACCTCCAAGGTGAACAACGATCAAATCAAGGTCCTCATAGGATATCCCGACTTTCATGGCATGCTGGCGGGCAACGGCCTTCTGGTTCAAAGCATGAAATATTGACCGGCGCGTGAACATCGGATGACCTGACACGCGTGCAATTCCGTCCATTTCATCAGTTACAACCGGATCAGCAATAAGTGCCATCATGCCGGGATGCTCCCGGGCAATATCGAAGGCAATCATGGATCCAAGATTGGAGGCATGAATACCCATTACACCTTCCCTGCAATGCTTCACCATCAGCTCATTGATCAGGTAAACACCTGATTCGAGGGGATAGGTCAGTCCTCCCCTGCCTATGACAACATTAATCTCATCCAGCGAAAAACCTTCATGATCCAGCTGGTGTAAAACACAGTTTCTTCTGAAGGTGTACTGGTCAGCTATGGAGGGATACTGGCCCAGGTCTACCAGCGAATGATGCAGTGTTTTAAGGTATATGCAGATGGAATTTTCATATACGGCGATTTTAGTGGTCGTTGATCCGGGATTTATCACCAGTATTCTGACGAGGTCTGAACTATCCATGAATTCTTTTTTTAGGAAACTAATGAGGCAAGTGCGATGGAATATTGTTTGGTAAGGGTCGTATCCCCCCTGGAAGTAAGGACGACAGGTACCCTGGCCCCGACAAGCATGGCGGCAGACTCTGCCTTTGCCAGTTTCATATTGGTTTTGTAAAATACATTCCCCGCATCCAGGTTCGGAAACAACAGGCAATCGGCATCTCCTGCCACTTCACCTCCTACCCCCTTTATCGCTGCGGCCTCCTTGTCGATGGCAAGGTCCAGGGCAAGCGGTCCATCCACCAGGCAACCCTGGATCTGACCCCTGTCGCACATCTTGGAAAGGAAAGCTGCATCCCTGGTGGAATCAAGCTGAACCAGCAGCTGTTCGCTGGGGCAGATCACGGCAACCTTTGGCAATCCAATGCCCAATGCTGTGGCGGTCTTTACCATGTACTTGATCTGTTGAACTTTTTGACCCAGATCGGGCTGAGGCAGCACGGCGACATCACTAACTATCATCAACTTATAATAATTTGGATTTTGAATCACTGTTACATGGCTCAGAACATTGCCCTGATCCAGCAATCCCTTCTCCTTATCCAGTATTGCCCTTATAAATTTATCCGTGGGAATAAGTCCTTTCATGAGTATATCTCCCTCTTGTTTCCGTATCATCTGCACTGCCAGTTCCGCGGCCAGCCGGTCGTCTGGCTGGTGGATAGTCCTGAACAGGGAGGTGTCAAACTTCATCGACGTACAAATCTCCCTTATAATAACCTGGTCTCCAATCAGAACAGCATGAATAAGGCCACTTTTGATGGCTTTGTATACGGCTTCAACCGAATGGTTGTCGTTGGCACTGACAACTATAAGCGTCCGCTTCGGCTTTTTAAGAACGGCAGGGAACAAATCTTCCAATGTAGTTATCATCAGTATAAAAATTAAGTCTTAAAAGGGAAAGAAAACGGTAATGAATGATGAATGATGAATTATGATTCCTTCCTAATACAAAGGTAATACATAATTGCTCTGCCTGATTCATTCCCGTTCAGCCGGATCAATAAATGCCTGGTGCATGGGTTATCCCTTCCCACCAATGATCCTCTGTGTATCAACGGCTATCATAAGTTCCTCATTGGTAGGAACTACCATGACTTTTACCCTTGCATCTTTCTTGCTGATAGTTGTTTCCCTGCTCCTTAAACCGGTGTTTACCTGTTCATCGAGGTCTATTCCCAGGAATTCAAGCCCTTCACAAACACCTGTCCGGGTACTGTCAGAATTCTCCCCTATCCCACCTGTAAATATCAGCAGGTCAATCCCGCCCATTGCAGCGGCATAGGCACCAATGTATTTTTTGATTCTGTAGTCAAACATCTTGATTGCCAGCATACTGCGCTCGTCACCTTTGTTGGCGGCTTCCCGTATTTCACGCATATCAGAGGAGGTGCCGCTGATACCCAAGAGTCCTGAATGTTTGTTGAAAAGTACGGAGGCCGATTTGGTGCCGATTTTTTCCTTGTCCATAATAAAGGTTACTGCACCCATGTCTATGTCGCCAGACCGGGATCCCATGATGAGGCCCTCAACCGGGGTAAATCCCATGGAGGTATCCACTGAAATCCCATCCTTGATGGCACATACAGATGCACCGTTTCCAAGGTGACAAGTCACAATTTTCAGCCCCTGGGCCTTGACACCAAGAATTTCGCAGGCCCTGGCATACACGTACCTGTGGCTGGTCCCGTGAAAACCGTATCGCCTGATTCCATATTTTTTATAGAGTGCATACGGAATAGCGTACATGTAGGCATAATTTGGCATACTGGTATGAAAGGCCGTATCAAAAACAGCAACCTGTGGTATGGTAGGAATCAGGGACTGTATTCCGTAAATTCCTTTGAGGTTCGGCGGATTGTGCAGAGGTGCCAGTTCTGTATATCTTTCCAGGGCCTGGATTACTTCATCATTTACCAGCTTGCTTTCCGTGAAAAATTCACCACCGTGCACAACCCTGTGGCCCACTGCACTTATCTCTTCCAGGGTCTTGATGCATCCGTGTTTGGCACTGGAAAGGACCCCAAGAATATATTCAATTCCAATTTTATGGTCCAGGATTTCTCCCTCGAACATGACTTTCTGACCGTTCTCCTTTTCATGTTTGAGAAAGGAACCCTTCATACCGATCTTCTCTACTATACCCTTAGCTATCAGTCTATTATCATCCAATGCAAAAAATTGATATTTGATGGAAGAGCTGCCACAATTAAGTACTAATATTTTCATGCGTTTATAATATTGTTTTTAAGTTGCCGAAAGGAAACGAAGTTCAGCGAATCTAATACCCATGTTTTCATTTCCGGTTTGTGTGAAAGCTTACTTATGGGTATTTCAAGAGTCTATTATTTGTTTTAAGGCTGTTACCAGGGATGACTGTTCCCCGGCACAGTATCAGATTCGTTCGGATGTCAGCGGGGTAGACCCAATGATATTGCCTTTCCCATCATATTTGTAGAAGCCACAGCAGACATGCTTACCAAACCTTTTGGCCCTGTTAAGCTTTTTAATCACTGGTGATGGCATATACATGGGGTCACCGAATTCAGAATAGAGATTTTCCATCCAGCGGTTAACCTTGTCAATTCCCAAAATATCCGCCAGTTCAAAGGGTCCGAAACGCATGCCAAAACCGATCTTCCAGACTGTATCAATATTTGACATGGAACTGACTCCTTCCAGTAATACCTCACACGCTTCATTCAGCAAAGCCATGTAAAGCCTGATGGAGATAAGTCCGGCAGATTCCTCAACAGGAATGGCCTGCCTGTTAACAAGTTTGACAAAAGTAAGAACCCGCTCATACACTGCATCAGACGTATACAAGCCCTTTACCACCTCACAAATTTTTGCATCCGGCGACTGAACAAAGAAATGAAGGCTCACACACCGCTCTTTGTACTGCAGCTCCGATGCCAGCTCGGTAATAATGATGGTTGTTGAATTTGTCGCTATGATGCAATCAGAACTAACAACCTTTTCAACTTTCCTGAAAACCTCTTTACGCTCGGTAATCTTCCTTGCACTTGATTCGGCGCGGATGGCCTCAATCACAAAATCGCAGTCCTTAAGGTCATGGTAATCCATGCTTCCCCGGATCCGGGAAAGGATCAATTTCTTTTCGCCATGGGTCATACCCCAGTTCTCTATGCGCCGGTCGAGGACTTTTGCAAGCTGCTCGTAAGCATTGTCGATCCGGTCCTGGGATAATTCAATGAAAATCACTTCGATGCCATAGGCACTGGCAATCCGGGCGATGTTCTGGCCATCTTTTCCGCAGCCAATGATGCCGATCCTGGAAAACAGCGTCCGCTGCTGATTTTTTTTGCTCAGGCCGAATTCTTCAATTGGTTCGATAATCAACTCTTCCATGTGAGTTCAAATTTTTATTTGGGAATTGAAAGGTAAATATTTGTGTCTGGATTTATTTAGCAGGATACATGAATTATGTCAGCCTTCTTTCTTTTTCTCACCTGCCTGGTTCGCTGTAATAGCAACCATGTTTACAATATCGCTCACAGAGCATCCTCTTGAGAGGTCATTGATCGGCGCTGCCATTCCTTGCAATACCGGGCCAATAGCTTCAGCTCCTGCGAGTCTCTGGACCAGCTTGTATCCGATATTCCCGGATTCAAGGCCCGGAAAAACCAATACATTGGCCCTTCCAGCCACTTTACTTCCCGGCGATTTCAATTGCCCGACTTCCGGCACCAGTGCAGCATCCAGCTGCATTTCACCATCAATCAACAAGTCCGGATTCATCCCTTTGGCAATTTTTGTTGCCTCCACAACCTTGTCAACAAGTTCATGCTGGGCACTACCTTTCGTCGAGAAGGAGAGCATGGCGACACGCGGTTCGATGTTGGCGATTGCCAAAGCGGATGCAGCAGTGGATACAGCGATTTCTGCAAGCTGTGCAGCGTTTGGGTCGGGCATGACAGCACAATCGGCAAAAACAAGCATGCCGTTGTCACCGATATTCTTATCCTTAAAAATCATGAAAAACAATCCGGACACTACCGTTACGCCCGGCAAAGTTTTGACATACTGAAAAGCAGGCCTGAGTACATCACCTGTGGCATTAATGGCTCCTGCAACTTCGCCGTCGGCATCCCCCGCCTTGATCATCATCACGCCAAAATAGAGCGGATCATTAAGCAGTTCAAATGCTTTCCCGATGGTCAACCCCTTGCTTTTCCTGATCTCCACCATCATTCCGGCATACTTTTCACGGCTTTCATCAGTTGCAGGATCAATAATCCGGGCACCGGCAATTGATATCCCTTCCTTTTCAGCTGCCGCTTCTATAACGGATTTATTGCCCAGCAAAGTAATCCTGGCAATCTTTTCTTCAAGAATCCGGGCTGCTGCCTTTAGTGTGCGGATCTCAGCACCCTCAGGCAAAACTATGTGATTCTGAAGCCTTACAGCGTTCTCGATGATTTTTTGAAGTAAATCCATAGATGCAATATTTAATTTTTGAACTATCCCGTTTAAAAGTACAAAAATAAGGAATCTGTCGTGAGATACCTAATGATGCTTGCATTTATCTTTTGTCATTTTTTGTCCTGACCTTAATCAATTCAGAAAATTTCAGTTCAAAATGCACCATTTTTTATGACAAATAGATTTTTTTGTAATTTAACCAAATTATTGTTAACAAAAACCTGATTCCATTGACACCTTTCCACTTCAATCCATATGCCCTGATCTCATTTTCCTCTTTCCTCATCATGCTGATGTTGGGTTTTTTGCTCAGGTTCAAATATTACTCCGCACAAACCAGGTATGCAACCCTGATCTTCTGGGCCAATGCAGTCTATTCCTTCTTTTATTCATTTGAATTATCGGTCAGGAACCTGGAAGAGGTAGTCTGGTTCTACCGGTTGGAATATTTTGGGATAGCATTTCTTTCATCCTGCGTCCTGATGTTTGTCCTCCAGTTTTCGGGGAAGGGGAAATGGCTTACCTGGTGGAATCAATCGCTGATTCTGCTGATTCCGGTAATCACTGTTGTAATGGTATTCACCAATGAATACCACCACTACTTTTACTATGAAGAGAGCATGAATCTTTCGGGTCCGTTCCCGGCGTTTTCCTTCGTACCGGCTTTCTGGTATTATATCCACCAGGGATATGTGATTCTGACCATGCTGTTGTCGTTGTTTTTTCTGGGCAGGATGGTGAAAAATTCAGTATCAATCTTCAGAAAACAAATCCTGTTTCTGATACTGGCAACGCTTTTCCCGTTCGCTGGCTACCTTGCGTACCAGCTCCATCTCGTGCCTTACGGCATTGACCCGGTCTCGTTCACCTTTACACTAACCGGGATTGTGGTATTTATAGCATTATCAAATTATAAACTCTTTGATCTTCAGCCAATTGCCAGATCCATACTTTTTGAGAAGATACAAGACGGAGTGCTGGTGTTTGATCATAGCAACCGGATTGTGGATTTTAATCCGGCCATTGGCAGGAAACTGAATTTAACAAGACGCGACCTGGGAAAATCGGCCCGGGAATTGCAGGACCACTGGCCCGAACTGTTTGGATTAACGGAGGGGAATCAACAGGGGGTCCTTGACCTGGACCAAATTATCAACGGAGAGAGGTACTATTACAACATTCATATACTGGAACTTGAAAATTCCGAAAAAATTAAACAGGGGAAACTTGTTGTCATCAAAGATATTTCGGACCTGATCAACAAGGAACAGGAACGAAAATCGACTGCATCAAAACTGGATACCGTCATCCATGCCATGCCTGACATGTTGTTTGTCATCGACCACAAAGGGATATTTACTGATTTTTATGTTCCTGATTCACAGAATCTTTTTTTGAACAAAGACGAAGTCCTTGGTGCTTCCCTGCAAGAGCTCTTCAACCAGGAAGAGGCAGACATCCTCATGGAAATGCTGACAAGCTGTCTGAATTCCAGTGAATTAACAACATTTGAGTATGAGATGAATTTCCCGGGAACACTGAAATATTATGAAACACGTATTTCACGGCTCGACACAAACAGTGCCCTTGTCATTGTGCGTGATGTTTCAGAATCCCATGAAATGAAACAAGACCTTTTGTACCAGTCAGGTTTTCAGCGTATCCTGATGCAACTGGCATCCAACTTCATCCAGATTTCAACCACCGAAACAGACCATGTGATCAACGACTCACTGGAACAAATCGGCAGTTACATCGGGGTAGAGAGATGTTGTATATTTCTTTATGATACAGAAAATAAGACACTTACAAATTCATATGAATGGTGCAGTCCTGGCATGCCATCCAGGATCAGCGTACGGCAGGGACTACCGCTCAGTATAATAGAAGAGTGGTACAATCTCCATATCAAGGGGGTAACAACTATGGTTGAAAACCTGAAGAGTCATGATCCCCAAAGCCAGGTAAGTCGCCTGTTTGAATTAATGGGAATCAAAACAGCCATTACCATTCCAATGATCTCCCAAAAAAATTGCCTGGGATTTGTTGGCTTTGAGTCGTTGAAAGAATACCGGAAATGGGCAGACTCTGAAGTTTCACTGCTTAAAATCTTCACCGGCATGATGGCCAGCGTACTGGAAAAAATCACCATTGAGAAATCGCTCTCAGAAGCCAGTATCAAAGCTGAAGCAAGCAACAGGCTAAAGACTGCTTTCATGAACAATATTTCCCACGAAATCAGGACGCCGCTGAACGGCATTATCGGCTTCGGGGAGATTATTGCCAATGAGAACCTCTCCCTGGAAGAAAAAAACAAATATTTGTCTGTTGTCCAGGAAAGCAGTGAAAGATTGATACAGACCATTGATGACTACCTCGACATTTCCATGCTTGTAACAGGCAACCAGGAGATCCACCTTGTCCCTTTCAATATTACCGAACTTATTATGAAAGTTACCCGGGAGTTTGCGGACCATGGCCTGGTTAAAAATATAGCTGTCACAACCGTTATTCCTGAAGAACTGGGCCAATTAACAATTTTTTCTGATTACGAACTGATCCGGAAAATATTGAACCACCTGTTAGGCAATTCCATTAAATTCACGGAGGAAGGAACCATCACCATCGGGCTAACCCGTGAAAACAACCAGGTTTTGCTAAGTGTCAAAGATACAGGGATTGGGATTACGGAAGCAGTGCAGGAATCGGTTTTTGATTCATTTATGCAGGAGGACTTTTCTTCTACCCGGACTTACCAGGGAAGCGGTTTGGGACTGGCAATAGTGAAAGGGATTGTCACCCTGCTGGGCGGGGAAATATCCCTCTCTTCCCGGAAGGGAAATGGAACTGCTTTTATTATAAGGTTACCTGTCAATGAAAAAAACCTACAAAAATCAGATTCCTGAATAAAGATCCACTCATGGCAGGACCGGAAGCAAGGGAATACATCAGCAAACTCTAACGGACCGGAATAATGGTACACATGGACCAGTCGGGTGTGCAGGTTTGCTAAATAAAATAATTGATCCTGAATTTATGGATATTTTAAATGAAATAGAAGGAAACGAAATCTTCAGAACACTATTTGAGAATTCTGTTGTTGGAATGTCAATCACTTCTTTCGACGGCAGGTTGAATGCCAACTCTGCCTTTTGCGATCTGATCGGATATACTGTCGGTGAATTGAAAAACAGTAAATGGGAAAACTTCACCCACCCGGATGATATAGCCTACAACCAGTCATTAATTGAAGAAATTCTGGCCGGGGAAAAACAATCAGCCAGGTGGGAAAAAAGATACTTCCACAAGAATGGCTCTGTCATCTGGGTCGATATACATACACTTCTTTACAGGGACAAAGAGGGGAATCCTCTTTTCTTTATCACAACGGTCAATGATATTACCGGCCGGAAGATAGTCGAAGCCGAAAATATCCTGAAGAATGAGATACTGCTGCAGAGCAATGCGGAGAAAGACAAGTTTTTCACAATACTTGCCCATGACCTGCGCGGACCGCTGGGGTCTTTTCTTGGGTTGATTGAAGTGATGGCGGAAGATATCAATACCATGACCATCGCAGAAATCGAGGATATCACCAAAACCCTTCATCTTTCAGCATCCAGCCTTTTCCAGTTGCTGGAAAACCTGCTGGAATGGTCTGTTTTGAAAAGAGGAAATTTTGTTTGTCAGCCGGAACAAATAGGATTGAACCGTGTAGTGCTCAGGAGTATCGAGCCGATCATGGAATCGGCAAGAATCAAGAACATTGCAGTCAGGCTTGACATGTCGCAGAGCTATTTTGTAGAATGTGACCTTAAGATGACTGAAACAATTTTCAGAAACCTTGTTTCCAACGCTTTGAAATTCACACATCCGGGCGGGACTGTGGGTATAACCGCACAACCGGTTTCGGACGAAGAGATCAGGGTTTCGGTAAGTGATACGGGTATCGGAATGAGTAAGGAAATGATTCAGAAACTGTTCCTTATCAACGAGCAGGTAAGCAGGGTCGGAACGGAAGGTGAGTCAAGTTCCGGTTTGGGACTTATCATTTGTAAGGAGTTTGCAGAGAAACAGGGCGGAAGGATTTCTGCCGAAAGTGAGGTTTCCAAAGGAAGTACATTTCACCTGACCCTAAAGCGGGTTACCTGATAAGAGGGTTGCTATTGCCTGATCCGGAAAAAATCGCCTAATTGCAAAAAACTACACAACAGGAATGGATCTACCCAATATATTGATTGTTGATGACTCCAAGGAAATTTTAGCCTACCTGGAGATCATCCTAAGATCCGCAAAAGCCAACGTTATTTCTGCCAATAGCGGACACAAAGCCCTGGAACTGATTAAGGGCAAGCAACTGGCACTGGCCATACTTGACGTTCAGATGCCGGAGATGAACGGATACACGCTGGCTTTGAAGATCAATGAAAAACTGTCGGGATCAATTGTCCCCATCATCTTTCTCACAGCAGTCTACCAGGACCAGGTTGAAATTCTGAAGGGATATGAATCAGGTGCTGTCGATTATATCTTCAAGCCCATCAACAGGAAAATCCTGCTTAGCAAGATCAATGTATTCCTTGAACTGTACAATCAAAAGAAAAACAACCCGGAAGACCTGAGCCTGCTCAAAGAGTTTGAAGAGAACCTCTCCCGCTCCAATGCCGAATTACACAACAGTGAAGCCAGATTCAGAAGCTTTCTTGAGAATGCACCGGATGGCGTCTTCATCATGGACAGGGAAGGCCGGTTCCTGGAGATGAATGATGCGGCGAGTATAATCACCGGTTTTTCAAAGGAAGAATTGCAGGAAATGACCCTCCACGACCAGGTTCCAGAGACAGGCAGGGAAAAATGGGATCAGTTTTTTCAAAAGTTCCTCAACACCGGAACGGCCAACGCCGAACTTCCGTTTAGGTATAAAAAGAGGGCTACCAGGTGGGTAAGCCTTCACGGAGTCAAGCTGAGCGACAATCAGTTCCTGTGCTTCATCAAGGATATCACCTTTAATAAGGCTGCAGCCGATGCCCTGATGAAGTCGGAGGAAAAATACCGCACCTTGCTGAATGCCTCCCCTGAGGGGATTATTATCGTCGACATGAAGGGAATTATTACCGATGTGTCGGAAATAGGAATGGAACTCTATGGGTCAGATTCAGAAAATGAACTGATCGGAAAACATATTTTCAGGATAGTTCCCAAAAAACTGGTGGGTATTGTCAGGGACATTTTTGAAAAAACCCTCGAGGATGGCCTGGTCCAGGGATTAGAACTGGAACTTCAGAATAAAACAATGACCCCCTTTACATGTGAACTGAGTACTACGCTCATCCAGGGGAAAAACGGAGAATCCATTGCCTTTATGATCGTAGTTCACGACATCACACACCGGAAGAAACTGGAAAGACAAATGATTCACAACGACCGGATGACCACACTCGGAGAAATGGCCACCGGGATTGCCCATGAGATCAATCAGCCCCTCAACACCCTTTCCATTCTTTTTGACAATATGTTGCTGACAGCCACCAAGGAAGATTCCCTCCCTAAAAGTTACCTGGAGAAAAAGACCCAAAAAATCTATGACAACATCTTCAGGATCAAAAACATAATAGATCACGTAAGGGTCTTTTCCCGAAGCCAGGATGATGCCATTTTCACCCTGTTCGACGTGAATGAAAGCATTGGCAACGCCACTTCAATGGTTTCTGAACAATTCAGAAATAAAATGATTGAACTCAACATAGATATAGCGGATCCTTTGCCTATGGCCTACGGAAATACCTATCAGTTTGAGCAGGTCATCCTGAATCTCCTGAATAATTCAAAGGATGCCATCGAGGAAATTGAATCCCTCAATGGCACTTCGATGGGAAAAAGGATCAGTATCAAAACTTATGTATCTGAAAATCATATTATTATCGAGATTCAAGACAATGGAGCAGGCATTAAGCCGGATGAACTTGAAAAAATAATGCTGCCCTTCTACACCACCAAGGAAGCCGGGAAAGGAACAGGGCTTGGTCTTTCCATATCGTTTGGAATCATCAAGGAGATGAAGGGTGAGATCTCGTTTCAAAGTGAATTAAAAAGGGGCACTTTGGTAACTATCAAAATACCTGTGGGGGAAGAAAAGGAAAAGTCCAGGTCTGCCCCTGATGCCGGTAGAATGTCTCCGGCAGGACAATGACAGGAATGAATCTGCCAAAAATCCGCTTGAAAAATCGGTTCATTTTTACAAATTATTAGGTCTATAACAGTAAAAATCACTAAGTTTACGACAGAATAAAGCACTGTGGAACAAAAATGGATAAAGACAAGATAAGTGTCCTGATTCTTGATGATGAAAAGCATTTCACCGAAGAACTTGCTGAATTTTTAGATCTTTCAGGTCACCAGGTATTCGAAGCCAACACCGTTGACAACGGATTGGACATCCTCGACCGTAACCCTGTCGACCTGCTGATTCTTGACATCCGTTTACCAGGAGCCGACGGGCTGGATGTTCTCAGGAAAGTCAAATCAGATTTCCCCACCCTCGAAGTCATTATCGTTTCCGGACACGGCGACATGGATACCGTCATTAAGGCAATGCGCCTGGGAGCCTTCGACTATTTGCGCAAACCATTCCGCCACATAGACATACAGATTGCCATCGAACGCAGCCGGAAGTTCCTGTTGCTTCAGCGCAGACTCGTCCAGGCAGAAGAGCGCAATTCACTGATATCCAAGGCACTTGAAGATAGGATCAACCGAAAATTCATTGGAGCCTCCCCCCAGATCATTGCCATATACGAGCAGGCCAACCTCGCCGCCCAATATCCCGACACCAATGTACTGATCACTGGTGAGAGTGGCACAGGGAAGGAGAACATCGCGCGTATCATCCATTATTCGAGTACCAGGAAGGACAAATTATTCTGTGCTGTGAACAGCAGCGCCATTACTGACTCCCTTTTGGAAAGCGAATTTTTTGGCCACAAAAAGGGATCCTTCACAGGTGCCATCGCCGACAAAAAGGGATTTTTTGAAATCAGCGACCAGGGAACGCTATTCCTGGATGAAATTGCCGACATGCCCCTGAATCTCCAGGCCAAGATACTAAGGTGCATTGAAGAAAAAGTGGTCACCCGCGTGGGCGACACCATGCCTATACGCACCGATTTCAGGATCATAGCGGCCACCAACTTCAACCTCGAACTGATGGTCGGTGATAAGAAATTCAGGCTTGACCTGCTCCATCGCCTGAATACCCTGCATATACATATACCACCACTGCGCGAACGAACCATGGACATTGAGCCGCTTCTCAGGCAGTTTGTGGAAGAGTTTGCCGGACGAATGGGTAAGTTGTGCCCGGAGATCCCGGATGAAGTTGTCGAAACCCTCAAGGCTTATTCTTTCCCCGGAAATGTCAGGGAACTTCGCAACATCACAGAAAGGGCCCTTATCTTTTGCAAGGGAGACCGTCTGAGCGCCAACGATTTTATCTTAAGGACCGATGGCGGTACCACCCCGGTACATGCTCCGTTGTCCAGCCTTTCTGCCCCTGTTGAAGCCGAAATGATCAGGGAGAAACTCAAAAGCTGCAACTTTAACCAGACGGAAGCCGCTGCCTCGCTCGGAATAACCCGGGATGCCCTGATCAGAAAGATGAAAAAATACAACATCACAGTATCCAGGGTCGGGTTGTAAACTGCCTTCAAACCTCCGCACACTTGTACGCACACCTGTTCGTTTTGTGTTGTGCGCACAACCAACACTACCGATTTATTTGCCTTCCAAATTTTTTTTTCAATTTTTTTTCAATTTTTTTAATGCTGATTATCAGTGTTTTAGTAAATAATTGAAAAATAAAATTTGATTTATTGTTTTTTTGGCACGCCATTTGAAATGTACCTGTCAAACAGCGATAATGCGTCTGAAACAGGAAATAAGTTATGGAAGAAATCGTACAAAGTTATATCAATTCACAACCCAACGGGGTGATGATAGCAGAGATGGAAGAGTCTCTCCGGCAGAGCAGGTTACGGTTAGGTTATGTTACCAGAAAACTTATGAATGAAGGCAAAATAATAAAAATAGAAAACAAATACTTTCCGGTATCCAATTTAGTAGCTGAAGGAATCAACAAATAATAAAACCCAATTAATAAATAATAAAAAAGTCAATTAATAAATAATAAAAAAAACAAATCATGAAAAAAATCATTATTCTTTTTGTAGTACTTGGCGGATTCGCCGCTAGTTCATTCGGTCAGGCAACAGCAACTGCCACATCAACTGCCACAATTGTTACCCCAATTTCCATTGTAAAAGAGGTGAATATGAATTTCGGAAATGTAGCCGTTAAAGCTGCCGGTACGGTTGTATTGCCTGCCAATTCAGCACCTACCAGAACCTACACAGGTGGTATTACTTTCCCTAACGTTACCGGAACTGTTACCGCAGCCCAGTTTACAGTATCAGGACAAATCGATTACACTTATTCGATTTCATTGCCTTCTACCCTGACCCTTACACGTGCAACAGGATCTGAGACAATGGTTGTAGATAATTTTGTAAGCACACCAACTGTAGCATCTTCCGGAACACTGAGTGGAACCGGTTCACAGATCCTGTATGTTGGAGCAACACTTAACGTCGGAGCTGCCCAGGTGGCGGGTGTCTATGAGAACCCTACAGGTTTCAACGTGACTGTGAACTACAATTAAGCAGAACAATATTATGATAAAAGAAGCTGTATATTTACAGCTTCTTTTTTTTAAAACCCAAACAGAATGCCCATCACAAAATATCTTTCCCTTTTGGCCCTCTGGTGTGCATTTCAGCTACTATCCGTAAGCGCACAAGCCCAGGTAATCAAGGCAGGGGAAGGTGCCGGTTCCAATTCTTCCATCAGTTGTTTCATAGTTGCACCGATAGGGATCACCAAACTGCAGGACATGAATTTTGGTGCCGTTATTTCGGGAAACGCAGGATCGGTAATCCTCTCACCAGATGGAAACAACCTGCTCACAACCGGAAACGTTTCCCTCAGATCGACCCAGGGCAATACTTCTGCTGCTTCGTTTGAGGTCAATGACGGGCTGAATGGGGGTAATCCACAAACTGGCGACTACACAGGATATTCCATCTCACTGCCTACTTCCGACATAACCCTTACCAGCCAGGAAGGTTTTACCATGAGGGTGAGCAATTTTACCAGTTCTCTTTCCAGTGAAGGTTACAGTAATTATTCAAATGGCAAAGGACTACTCACCGTTGGAGCCACGCTTTTCGTGAATGAATCCCAGGAAATCGGCAAGTACATGTCGTCGACGCCCTTCCCGGTTACAGTTAATTTTAATTAGGATAGCCTAACCCGATTCAGAATAAAAACCCGATAATTTAAGATTACCGGGTTTTTATTTTTAAGACCGGCATCAGGCAATAAACTGAAAACTTTGACGGGTCAAATCCGTATCCTCCTAAACATATTGAAAAATAAAATACTGTTAAATAAAACAAAATGGCTTCTCGTCTGTTATAACAAATATTAACAGGCTCATCATCGCTGGAACATTGTGGCCGATGATTGTTCATCAACCATTAACTTCTAATGATTCAATGTTTAAATCCAATATCCCATACTAAGGTTTGTCAAAATTTATTCAAATACTGAGCAATAAATAGTCATTTTTTTGTAATATTGTAACTAATCAAAAACATTCAACCTATTTTTCCATGCAATTAGCTGTGAAAGAACAACCTAACATACTTATTGTCGATGACATCCCCTATAACCTGACCTACCTTAAGATCATTCTGAAAGGAGTAGATGCCAACATTATTGAAGCGGAGTCCGGGCCGGACGCGCTGGCCAAAACCGATGGCATTCCGCTCTCTCTGGCCATCCTGGATGTCCAGATGGCAGGAATGAACGGATATGAGCTCGCTCTTGAAATCAACAGGAAAAGGCTTTCCGACAGCGTGCCGATCATCTTTCTGACTGCTGCATTCCCCGACAACAACCAGATCATTGCCGGGTATGAATCAGGTGCTGTGGATTACATCATCAAGCCCCTCAACAGGAAGGTTCTTTTCAGCAAAGTCAATGTTTTCCTTGAAATTTTCAGGCAAAAACAGATTATCATCGAGAGCAGGGATAAACTCATTGAATCTGAACTTGAGATTCAGAGACACAAGGAACAGCTTCAGCACCTGAATCATCACATGATTAATGCCCTGGAAAATGAGAGGGCGGGCATCTCCCTGATGATTCATGATGAACTTGGCCAGGCATTAACAGCACTGAAATTTGACCTGAGCTGGATACGCAAGAATCGCGGGAACGACCTTCCGGCGGAGAAAGTTGATGGCATGATCGAAAACACCAATGGTATCATCAGGAAGGTTCAGCGGATTTCGTCGGAGTTGCATCCTAAACTGCTTACCGACCTTGGCCTTGCCGATGCTATTGAAAGTTACTGCGGTGAAATGGAAGCCCGTACGGGACTTGAATTTAACCTGGAACTTGATGAAGCTGACTTTAAGGATTTTAAAACAGAACTTGCTTTGTTCAGGATCCTCCAGGAAGCGCTTACCAATGTCATCCGGCATGCGAAGGCAACCAGCGTTGACATCTCCATACGCCATGAATCCAATGGCTCCTACATGATCATCTCCGACAACGGGGTTGGTTTGAATCCAGCCATACTGGAAAGTTCCAAATCCATGGGACTTTTCGGAATGAGGGAAAGAGCCAGGCAATGCAACGGCATCCTGGATTTAGAATTGAACATACCGACCGGAACAAGCATAAAAGTTTTCGTACCATCAGTAAATATCATAGCAGATGAAGATATTAATAGCTGACGACCATGCTATAGTTCGTGAAGGAGTCAAACAGATTGTCAAGACCCTGCCTGAAGTAAAGCAAATTGATGAAGTGGCGGATGGCAAAGAGGCACTCTCGAAACTATCCAAAACTCACTACGATCTTGCGATACTGGATATTTCCATGCCGGAAATCAGTGGTCTGGATCTTTTGCAGCACATGAAGAACAACAACATTCAGACCAGGGTACTGATATTGAGTTTTCATCCACAGGAACAATATGCCGTGCGGGCATTCAAACTGGGAGCTTCAGGCTATTTATCCAAAGACAGTGCTTTTGAGGAGCTTGCCAATGCTATCCGCAAAATTGCCGCCGGCGGAAAATATGTTTCGGTAGCATTTGCCGAGAAATTACTCTTCAATGAAGTAAGCAGTACGAACCAGCAATTGCATGAATCTCTCTCCGAACGTGAATTCCAGGTAATGATCATGCTGGCCAAAGGTGAATCCGTTACGGAAATCGCAGGCGAAATCTTCATTTCCGACAAAACTGTGGCAACCTACCGCACCCGCATCATGGAGAAAATGAACATGAAGAAGAATGCCGAGCTCACTATCTATGCTATAAGAAACAAACTGATCGAATGACGGGTACTATTCCCGTTGTGCACACCCTATTATTTTGAATTATGTCCAGATTAAAATTTTCCTCCCTTTTTCTAATATTGACTGCCGGACTATTATTTTCCGGATTGATTGCCCCTGTTTCGCTGATGGCCCAGGGCGACCTGATGGTATTCCCCAAGAGACTGGTTTTTGAAGGAAACGCCAAGACTGCAGACCTGAACCTGGCCAATATCGGCAAGGATACTGCCAGGTACAATATCTCCTTTGTCCAGTACAGGATGAATGAAGACGGCTCTTTTACAGAGGTAAAGACCCCGGATGAAGGTCAGAATTTTGCCGACAAGTTCCTGCGGTATTACCCCCGCAGCATCATACTGGCACCAAAAGAATCTCAGATTGTGAAGGTCCAGCTTACAAAATCATCCCAGATGGCCTCCGGAGAGTACCGCTCCCACATCTATTTCAGAGCCATACCCAATGCCCGTCCACTGGGAGAAGACGAAAAGAAAGATACTGTCTCATTGTCGGTTAAGCTGGTTCCGGTTTTTGGAATCACCATTCCCACAATTATCCGCGTGGGTGAATCCAGCACGAAAGTTTCCCTCTCGGACCTTAATTTCTCAGTTAGGAATGACACCCTGCCGGTCTTCAGCCTTAAGTTCAACCGTTCGGGAAATATGTCTGTGTACGGAGACCTCTCTGTCACCTACATCGCTCCGACCGGGAAGAAAACAGAGGTGGGAAGGGCCAACGGGATTGCCGTCTATACACCCAATGCTACCCGCCGTTTCCAGGTTGCACTCAAGAAAAATGCCGGGATCGACTTCCGCACCGGCAAGCTCCATGTGGAATACCTGACGCCGACCGATGCCAGGCAAATGAAATACGCAGAGGCTGATCTTCTTCTCAAGTGAGTTTATTGTAACGAGCACTTCCGCACAAATGTTCGCACCCTTGTATCCCGCAATCCCGTACAAAAGGGGATATGAAAGCCGGTGCAGTTCCAACTAAAAAAAACATTGTGCAATAATTGCTGATTATCAGTATATTGAATAAATTTTAGTGTCTCTTTCATTGAAAAAAATATTTTTTGGCACACTAATTGCTAAATAAAGAAGATGGGAGTTACAGGAGCTTAATCCTTGATAAAAATTGCCGTTTCCCCATTTTCAACTCTTAATAAGGAACAGAGGATAGTGATATTTTTCAAAACATATACAAATAATATTTTCCGCGGGCTTATCCGTGGATTGGTTGCGGCATTCAATCCTGCCAGATTGGGACGTCTTTCATTGGTATCTTTCCTCTTTGCGTTGTTGCTGGTGGGGGGCGAGGTAGCTGGACAGGTGACAATTGTCAATTATAATTTTAATTTAACAACACCAACCTCTTATACACAGGTTGTCCCAGCTCTTGCATCAAATATAAGTTGCACCCTGACAAGCAGTAATTCCTATAATTCAACAACCACAGCAACTGCCACTGGTGGTGCGGCATTCACCTCTAATATCGCAGGCAGGGCGGTAAGGATTTCGAGAAACAGAAATTGGGTCTTTGCAATTTCCGGAGCCGATATCGATAATTACAGGTCTTTCAGAGTTTACTATCAGGCATCAACTGCGTCAAGTACATCCACTGCATTATTTGAATACAGCCTGGATGGTATAAATTATTCATCCCTTAATATAACACCTGTAACAAACACTAACCCACTCTCATTATCCTCAACCTATAAAGAATGTAAGTTGACGATGCCTTCCAATTGTGACAATCCCGGTTCGCCGATTTATTTCAGGATAACCTCAGGTACTACCAATGTAAACCATAACCTTGACAATTTCCAGGTGCAGGCAATTTACAATGGCATATCCGCAAGCGCCATTACAGGCACCTCCTTCTGTGCTGGCAGTACTGTAACGGTACCCTATACCATTACCGGTACATTTCTTTCCGGCAATAACTTTTCAGCCGAGCTTTCCAATTCCAGTGGTAGCTTTTCTCCGCCTGTAACGATTGGCACCATTGCCAGTACTGCCGCAGGAAGCATTTCGGCCACGATTCCGGCAGGGACAACAGCAGGGTCAGGTTACAGGATCCGGGTAGTTTCTAACAACCCAAACATCAAAGGAACTGACAACGGCACCAACCTTACCATTAACAGTCCTACGGTTATTACCAGTCAGCCAACAGCCCCTGCAGCCACCTGTGCAGGAAGCGGCACACGGTCGATGTCTGTAACTGCCACAGGTTCAGGGCTAACCTATTCCTGGAGGAAAGACGGGGTTGCTGTTTTGAATGGCAGTGGCATCAGCGGTCAGGGTACTGCGACCCTCACACTTACCAATCCGGCAGCATCCCTGGCCGGCAGTTACACGGTAGTCGTCGGCGGTACCTGTTCTTCCGTTACCTCCAATGCGGTAGCCGTAGTTGTAAATTCACCCGCAGCCATCGCCGCACAGCCTGTCGCCCCGGCAGCTACCTGTTCAGGGAGCGGCACACAAACCTTGTCGGTTTCGGCAACCGGTTCGGGGTTGACCTATTCCTGGAGAAAGGGTAGCGTAGCGGTCACGAACAGCAGCATCATCGGCGGACAGGGGACAGCGACGCTGACACTGACGAACCCTGAGGTTGTACAGGCTGGCAGTTACGATGTGGTGATTACCGCCACCTGCAATACTGTTACCTCCAATGCGGTATCCGTTACGGTGAACCGCGATGGTTACTGGACCGGATCCGTCAGTACCGACTGGAACAATATCAACAACTGGGAATGCGGCCAGCTTCCGGATGCAACCACCGATGTCACCATATCCACCGGCCTTACCAATTATCCCGTCCTCAATGCAGGAAGTGCAGGTGCAGCAAATAACATTGCCATTGAGGCATCCGCCTCACTGACTGTAACAGGCAACAATACACTCCTGGTGGCAGGTGCCATCACAAAGAATGCCACTGGGACATTCACGGCAACTGCCGGAAAAATCGAAATGTCGGGCAGCTCACCCCAAGCGATACCTGCCAATACCTTTGCGGGAAATACCATCACGGACCTTATCATCGACAACACGGCAGGCGTAACCCTGGGCGGTGCGCTGAACATCTCCGGTATTGTCAGTCCGGTCAGTGGCACCCTTGATTCGGGCGGTAACCTCACTTTGCTCTCAACAGCCGGACAGACTGCCCTGATTTCAGGAACAGGAAGCGGCAGTGTTGCCGGAAGCGTTACCATACAGCGGTACCTGTCCAGTGCCTTCGGATACAAATATCTAAGCTCACCGGTCAGCAATGCCACAGTGGCCCAGTTATCAGGTTACCTGAGTTCCACTGCCACCATTGCCAAAGTTTACAGGTACGATGAGAACAACCTGAGCGTAGTTTCTGCCATTTCAGGCTGGGTCAACCATGCCGCAGTATCTAATCCGCTCAGCGTAATGGCCGGATATGCTGTGAATTTTGGTTCTTCAGCAACCTCCGACCTTGTAAGCCTTTCCGGGACTGTCAATAACGGCAGTATCTCCGGCACGTTATACAACCATAACAGAACTTATACCCAGGGATTCAACCTGGTCGGGAACCCTTATCCCTCCCCCATCGATTGGAATGCTGCATCCGGATGGACAAGGAGCAATATCGACGGGGCCATCTATTTCTTTTCCGCCAGCGGGGATGAATACTCCGGGACCTACAGCAGCTATACCAACGGTATTGCAGGAGCTGACGGCGACAATATCATTCCGGCCATGCAGGGATTTTTTGTGCATGTCTCTACCGGTTCGGCTTCAGGCACCCTGGGAATGACCAACAGTGTCCGGATCAACAAGATGAATCCCTCTTTTAAGTCTGCCGGTTTAGACACCAGGCAAATCCTGCGGTTCAGTGCCGGTTTTGATGAAAACCCTGGCAAGCCCGACCCCTTTGTGCTCTATTTTGATCCGACATCAACACCCGCTTTCGATGCGCAAGCGGATGCCTTGAAACTGATGAACACCAACGTGGATGTTCCCAATATTTATGCAATAACCCCGGATACCAAACAATTGTCTATCAGCGGAATGCCCCTCCCATCGGATTCCCTGACAAGAATTCCGCTTGGAGTCAAAATACTCAGGAATGGCTGGGTTAATTTCTCCGCCAACAGCATTGAACAATTGCCTTCGTCCTTCAACATCTATCTCTTTGACGCTGAAAACGGAACCTATAACGATCTTAAAATGAATCCGGGTTACAGGTTTTACCTGAAATCAGGCGTATATGATCAAAGATTTGTTCTTATCTTGTCAAAATCTGATCTTCACACAGCATCAGCTGTGAAAGAGAAACTTTTCAATATTACACGAAACGGTACTGAATACCTGGTAAACATCCTGCCCGTCAACATCGGAAATGGTACAATGTACGTGCGTAACATGGCCGGACAAACCATCCAGGAAATGAATGTCAGCGATCAACAATCGATAGAAATAAGCCGTAGTGCAAGAAATGGAGTATATGTTGTTACAATTGTTGCCGGTGATCGTATCTTTTCAGAAAAAACCTTAATTAGAAGAGACTAATGTCAGCTGCTACCATCAAATTGAAATACAGATATTTGCCGGTCATATTTGCCGGAATTTTGCTTGTGGCATTATTCTCCACCAATACTTACGGGCAGGAAAGGCCTCCAAGGCCCATTACTGTCACTGTCCAGAATGCCCAGGGTATCCTGTTTGGAACTTTCACCCATGGCCCGACCGGCGGATCTGTTACGGTTACCCATGAGGGTGTCCGGTCGGCCACAGGCAGTGTCATCCTTATCAACCAGGGTGGTTTTGCCTCCCCTGCCGTTTTCCTCGTAGAAGGGATCAAGGGAACCCTCATCACCATCTCACCGATACCCGATGCCACTCTTAACGGCAGTATGGGAGGGCATCTCACTTTAAAGTTTGATCCTCCGATTACCGCCTCCTCTGTAGGATCCCCTTTTATTCTTCCTGCTGACTCCCCCTCTTCAACGGAAGTCCGTATCGGAGGCACCCTGATAGTCGGGAACACCGGTGCCAACCCGGCAGGCAAATACAGCGGGAGTTTTTTTGTTACTTTTAACCAGCAGTAAATCTGGATGTTTAAACACTTGAGCCGAAACTGCTGCTTTCATATGTCAATAATGCGTTTTTTCTTCGCTTTCAGGAGACGGGTAGCAGTGAGCATCCTCTTGCTGACGATTTTTTTTCCCTATACGGCCAGTTCCCAGGAACCTGCCTACGATGAAATTTCGATTTTTTTCCAGGTAAAAAATATAGGATCTGCTGAAGTACCTGCACTGATCCGGGATCAGGATGTGTTGTTGCCGGTTACTGATGTGTTCGAATTTTTAAAGATCAGGAGTACTCTGTCGCGCGGAATGGATTCCATATCCGGTTTTTTCCTCGCGCCTGAAGCAGCCTACCTGATAGACAGGGCGGCCAATAAAATTAGCTTTCAGGGAAAAACAATATCCCTGAAACCCGGCGACCTGATACGTACTGAAACCAACCTTTATCTTCATTCAAAATATTTTGGCGAGATCTTCGGACTGGATTGCAAGTTCAATTTCCGTGCGCTGTCTGTCAGCCTCACCACCAAACTGGAATTGCCCGCCATAAGAGAAATGCGCCTCGACCTGATGCGTCAGAACGTCAGCAGGCTTAAGGGTGAACCAAAAGTTGACACCATCATTCCCAGGAGCAGACAGGCGTTCCATTTCGGCATGGCCGACTGGTCGGTTATCACAACGCAGACGTTGAACCTGAAAAACGACACACGGATCAACCTGGCCCTGGGGGCAGTCATAGCTGGGGGTGAAGCCAATGCTTTCCTTAACTACAACAACAACGAACCTTTTATTGAGAAACAGCAATATTATTACCTGCGTTTTGTCAACAATGACCGGAAATACCTGCGCCAGACAACCTTCGGGAAAATCAGCACAGACGCTATATCCTCGATTTATGAACCGGTAGTGGGAATAAGGCTTTCCAATACCCCCACCACCTACCGCAGATCTTTCGGAACCTATCCTGTCAGTGACTACACCAACCCGGGTTGGATGGTGGAGCTTTATGTCAACAACGTACTTGTGGATTACAAGAAGGCAGATGCATCCGGTTTCTTTACCTTCCAGGTGCCGCTGGTATACGGAAATTCTGCCATCAAACTAAAATTTTACGGTCCTTGGGGAGAGGAACGCATGAAGGAACAGCAGATATCAATACCTTTCAACTTCCTTCCAACCAAAGAATTTGAGTATGTAGTGAATGCCGGAATGGTAGAAGACAGCCTTAACTCAATTTTTTCCCGTGCAGCATTGAATTATGGCGTTTCGAGGGGGATCACTGTTGGTACTGGTGTCGAATACCTCACTTCGGTAGTCAATGGATCTTTCATGCCGTTTGCCAACATAGCCACCCGGCCATTTTCGAACATGCTGCTTTCGGGTGAATATGTATACAACGTAAGGGGAAAGGGAATTTTAAGTTACCAGTTACTCAAAAACATCCTTGTTGAACTCAATTACACGAAATACAAGGAAGGACAGAAAGCGATCAATTACAACTTCCTGGAAGAGCGGAAAGCCATCCTTACCCTTCCTGTCGCAGGGAAGCATTTTTCTTTTTACAACAGAATGACATACAGCGATATAATTCTGCCCGGAACAAGTTATTCTACCGCAGAATGGCTGATATCCGGAACGGTTCTCGGGGTTAACACCAACCTTACCAACTATGCCATGTTTGTCAGAAACAGCAATCCATACGTATACACCAACCTCTCCTTTTCGTTTAGGCTGCCGCATGATTTCATTTTCATCCCGCAGGTGCAGTACGAATACAGTAAGCAGGAGCTTATCTCAACAAAGGCAGGCGTTGAAAAATACCTGTTCAACAACGGGTTTGTGGCTGTATCTTATGAAAACAATTTCAAGAGCCGGATACAGAGTTTGCAGTTGAGTTTGAGGTATGACCTGCCTTTTGCCCGGACAGGGTTTACCGCACGGCAGACCAACGATCAGACTACCCTGATCGAAATGGCGCAGGGAAGCCTGATTACGGACCGCAAGACCGGGTATACCGGGGCCAACAACCGTGTCAGCGTAGGCAGAGGCGGGATTGTATTTGCGCCCTTCCTCGATCTGAACTGCAACAACGTGAAAGATCCCGGCGAACCTCGTGTGAAGGGACTAAACTTACGTGTAAGCGGAGGAAATTCGACAGAAAATTTGAGGGACACAACCATACGAGTCATGGACCTGGAGCCCTATGTCAAATATTATGCTGAAATGGACGAGAACAGTTTTGACAATGTTGCCTGGAAACTGCGCAAGAAGGCGATGAGCATTGCTGCAGATCCCAACATGTTTAAGCTGATTGAAATCCCTGTATCCGTGGTTGGGGAAGTTACCGGAATGGTATACCGCAAAAAAGGATCAGACCAGGAAGGAATTGGCCGAATTATCGTCAACATCTTCGACAGCAAGGGAAACCTCGCCGGCCGTACACTTAGTGAACCTGATGGATATTACAGCTTCCTCGGCCTCGCACCCGGTGATTTTACAGTGAGTGTTGATTCGGATCAGGCCCGGAAGCTTGACCTGGCTGCCACGCCCGGGAAAACGGCCTTTACAATACATCCCAACATTGAAGGGGATGTTGTGGATGGAATGGATTTTGTCCTGGACAGCACACTACCTTCGACCGTTGCCCCTCCGCCAGCAAAAGACATCGTATCTTCTACAGTTGCCGAACCGGCCAAACAACCGCAGCAGGTTCCTGTGCCACAGGAAAAAACTGAACCGGCCAGGGATGTCCCCAAAGCAGAAAAGCAGGCACCAGCAACAGGTAATTCTGCAGTTGTGACCAAAACTGACCCCCAGCCTGCCTGGAACCAGTATTACTATGTACAGTGCGGCGCTTTTCAGGACAAGGCAAGTGCGAAATCCGGCCTCGCCAAATTGAAGGAAAAAAATTCAATGTCAACCGGGATCATTGAGGAAGGCGGCTATTTCAAAGTTTTATCCGGTCCCTGGAAATCCTGGAAGGAAGCTGAATCGCACCGGATGGCAATTCAGAATGAAGGAATCAACTGTTTCACCAGAAAAAGCCCGGACAGGCTATTCTAGCAGATCCGTACCCTGAAACGAAACCCATTTAAGAATTTATCGTTATCAGTTATACAGCTACCGGATTATGTTTAACTGCTTAAACTGACAAAAAATGAAAATTCTAAAAATTATCCTCTATTCCCTCTTAAGCATTCTTGCACTGCTTCTTGTTGTGGCACTTTTTGTGAAAAAGGATTACAGCGTCTCAAGAGAAATCACCATTTTAAAACCCAGGCAGGAAGTTTTTGATTACGTGAAATTTCTAAAAAATCAAAACAATTACAGTACCTGGTCAAAGGTCGACCCGAACATGAAAAAAGAGTTCAGGGGTACGGATGGCACTGTTGGATTTGTGTCGGCCTGGGAAAGCCCGGTCAAGGAGGTTGGCAAAGGTGAGCAGGAAATCTTAAAAATTACAGGGAATGAACGTATTGATTATGAACTGCGCTTTTATGAACCAATAGAGTCGAAAGACCGCGCCTATATGACCTTCCAGTCAGTATCTGATAGTACGGCCCTGGTAAAGTGGGGCTTTGACGGCAGGATGAAATACCCGACTAACCTGGCCATGCTCTTCCTTAATATTGATGAAATGCTGGGCAATGATCTTGAGAAAGGACTTGCCAACCTCAAAGCAATACTTGAGAATTAAAAGACAAGGCAGTCTCAAAAGCCATTTTTAACTACCCGGAGAAAAAAGAAGACGCACAGGTCACAGAAGAAGATATTTCTTTGCGACCTCTGCTGAATCTTTATGGCCCGCGCGGTTTACAATTTTACTTTTGAGACTGCCGTGTTTGTTATTTAGAATGATTCTATTTTAATATCCTGTAATACCTCGCCATCCAGTATGGCAACAGGAAATAGGCTCCGTCATCTTCGCCGAGGCCATCCCCACCACCATCCATGACATAAGTATTGCTGTTCCATTTTGAAACGGCACGCTCAGGTGTCGGGATAGGCAAGATTGCCTGAGGCTTGAAAAAACGGTCATTGATGGAACTTTTCCGGATATCCCAGCGATGGGAATTCTCCATCCTCCAGTTTCTTAGGTCCATAGGAATCTGCTGCATCTCTTCTTCTGCCACTGCTAAACCACAGTCTTTACCCAGTCCGATGCTGGCGATGTAATTCCAGATGGGTATCCTGTCGGCCTCTTCAGCTTTCCAGCTCCTTTCGAGTGACCGGGTATACACAGATACATCTGGTGTTCCTGTCCCATATTTAACCAGGGTATAGTACGGAAGAAAGGACAACTCATCATCCGAATGGTTAATTTCATAAGGTCCATACATTTTCTGAACCAGCATGTTGTCCAGGTAATGATGCTCCCTGGTAAGTTTATTGTATGCCTTTTCATACTTGGGGTTTTGTGTGACATGTGTAGCACTCTTTAAAAAAGCCAGGATCTGCAGCGAGTTGATGCCCCGTTCATACATCCACCTTGGTGAGTAATTGAGAGAATCCGGATTCCAGACAGCCCACCGTGTGGCCAAACCATCCAGGTCGACCATCTCGAAATTATGATCGACAATATGCGTCATTAACCTTTCTACCAAACTTTTAACCCGTTCCTTCATCGCTCCTTCAGCCACAAGGTCAAAGAAAATGGGATAAGCGAACATATGCCCCACAATCTCATCTGAACTGGTATCACCCTTCCATTTCCATTTTCCATCTGCCGAAACATGCCATTCGCCTCCTTGTCCGGTGCTTTCTTCAATGCTGACATAGGATCGTGCCATATAACCTGGAATCGGGTTGACAGTATTCAGCTTTTCCATGGCCAGGAAGGTCCTGACTGCATTGTCAAAGGCATCCTTGTCTTTGGTAACAGCGTACCTGAAGGACTCAGCCGCGAGGTAGATGGAGGTCCACAGTCCGTCATTGTCATCTGTTGAATGCGAAAAAACTGTTGTATCGTTGGGTGATTTGAAACGACAGGCCGCAGCGAAACCATGGTGCAAATGCCTTTCATTCAGCCTTTTTTCAAAATATGATGCCTTCTGCTCCAGCGTCATGGGTAATCTTCGCAGTTCATTGATTCCGGCTGGAGAGGCAACCCAAACCCTGTTGGAATCCAAAACCAGGATGTCGTTGACCCGATTATTGTCCAGCCATCTTTTGCCGGCAAAATAGCTCCATGCATCCCCGCTTTTTCGGATAGCGCCACAAGGTGTACCAAGCCATAAATCTCCGCCTGCCGGGACGATGCTGGTAACCGGACCGAAAGGAAGCCCGTTGTCACTGCTGAACAACTGGTGGTCGCCTTTGTCAGAAATCATACCCAGTGCAGGCTGAGCGCCAAAATAAACTTCCCCGGAGGTCATTCCTTTTGAAAGGCTCCAGAAATTCATTCCAAGTCCGGGAGCCATTACCGCATAAGAAAGATTCACCCATTTGCCGTCAATTTTCCTGAACAATCCACCACTGGTGGCAGCCCAGAGTTCGTCGCCATTCCCCCTGGCAAGCTGATTGACAGATAGTGCTTTAAATTCAGGCAATCTGCGCCATGTCTCCTTCCTTTCCCAGGCGCCCCTGCTTGTTCCGACCAGTAAGGTGGATGCATCCTGCCATAACAGGTAACGAACGGTATCCATGAGGGCTTCCTCCGGAAGATTCAACTTTATCCTGCCTTCCGGCTGAGCAACAACCCCTGTTCCTCCTACCCACAGCTTTCCTGAAAGATCAATACAGGCAGTTTTCCATGGCCCGGGATATTCTTCAACCCGCCATTTCCCGCTTTCGAACCTGAAAATCCGGTCCGGTGAAACAGCAACGATGCCATTCCCTACCCTGGCAAATTTTACTATTTCGGCAGCGCCGGCAGATGGAAGCACCACACGAACCATCGACTCCTGCAAATAACTGCCTTCTGCCACCTTTCCAGTTTCTGCAGCTGAGACACTATAACCTGTTAACATGATGCTTCCCACCAGGAAGATCAATCCCCGTATAAATTTTTTCATTTTGTCAGATGATTATTTCCTGAGTTTTCTTTGCAGATCCAGTAACGGCTTGTAGCCGATAAGTATGACTCCCTGATCTTTAATCAATTGCCTGATATCGGCATCGGTAGTAAAACAGGCGGCTTCCTGTGAACGTTTTTCGGCGGTTCCGGTGATGGCTCTAAGTTCATCGCTCATCCTGGAGGCATGAATAAATATTTCTGTCACTCCGGGCTTCAGGTTTTTAATGACGGATGTCCAGAATGGTTTAACCTCCTTGTAATTCTGCATTTCTTCGTAAACGAAGTAATCGGTAAAGACCAGTCCCTGCTTTGACAGTTCTTCACGCATATTCGGCTGATTAAATTTCAACATGGTCGACTGTGATGGCATCCTGAGGGGAAGGTTGAACTCCATGGCGAGCTGAACGTAACTCCTTACATATTCCGGGGAATGTTGCATGGTTCCCATGTGTGAATCGATGTGGGTAACAGGAACCCCCGCCGCCAGCGCTCTCATGATCTGGGCACGTCCTTCTATGAGCGCCTCTTCGGGTTTGGCATGTGCATATACCTCTTCCACGCTGCGCCAAAGGAAACCATCAGGATCACAAAGGCCTTTTACCTGCTCCTTCGGAGCGACAGGTCCCCACCTGTAAAATCGCCATTCAGCAGTGTGGGTAAGATGGACTCCAAAATCCTTTTCGGGATGGTTCCTGGCATAATCCGCCATGGCTCCCGACCAGGGGCAAGGCATCATGATGGTGGAGGAGGTGATCAGCCCCTTTTCCTGTCCGTCGATAACAGCCAGGTTGGCTGAATTACACATACCTGCGTCATCGCAGTTGACAATCAGTAACTTATCTGTCGGTTTGTACCCCAGGCGCTCGCTCAGCAATTTGGACTGGCCAAAGGCAGAGGTAATGAACAGCAGTGAAACCAGGGTCATTAAGACCTGAAAAGATCTTAGCCCGGAGTTGAAAATTGAGGTTTTTTTTGTTTGCATGGTGTTAATTGTTAAAGTAGATATTTAATTGGATTTAAAGCTCTTTGCCGGGAACTTTCAAACGGTCGCCGGTACCCTGGATCATAATTCGCTCCCACTCTTTTCCATATCCCGGCTGCAGGGGCTTTGCCGGCACATTTTTGTTGTTCCCATTGTCTTTCAACTGGTTACCATCCGTAACCTTGATGTTGCCGTCGTGGTATTTCATAAACAGGTAGCGGTAAAAAGCCGACCAGTCGGCCACCAGCTTGTCACCTGTCCTCTCGGAATAATCGGTCAGATATTCGATTCCCCTGCCAGGATTGCTGTTTGCCAGCTCCTTCACCTTTTGCTGGACATCCTCAACTTCGGCAACAAACTGACTTTCCAGTTGAGACTGGTACTTCTCGATTTCAGGATGAATGACGTTGTAACGGGAATAGGCCCAGTTGTTGACCTGGCTGAAGGTCCAGTATGCAGATGTTTCGGACCAGGATATCATGGATCCGTTGCCGAGGGCAAAACTTTGCGGAATGCGGCTGATTCCGCAGAACATAGGTGCATAAACGCAGCCATCCGCATCATCCGTACCGAACCAGAAAACACCGCCCACGGCATCCGGAAACCCGCTGCGGGATTGCGCCACGAAGCTGTAGCCGGTTTGCTGGGTGGCCACTGCCCTTTCGTTCAGGTACATCACACTGTCAACGGCAAACTCCATCGGCCGCCACCGGTAGGGCGACTTGTAAGGGCCGGCCCCGTTATCGTTGCGCATGTCGAGCGGTGTATCTTCATAATGGTCACGCATTCTTGCCATTACATCACGAAGGAGCACAGGCGAGTCGGGTTTGACCCACAATGGCAGGCGGTTGGTAGCATAGGCATTGGGGTTCGGAGACTGGTCAGAAAATTTGCTTTCGCGGATGAATTCACCCTGGGCGTAAGCAGTAAAAACAGGGTTCTCCCTGATTTCCCTGCTGATATTCCTAAAAAAAGACCATACCCTTGCATCGCAGAAGCGCGCACCCCCAAATTTCAACGGATTGTAGACATCAGAAAAACTGAAGGTGGCATCATCTCCCTTGTAGAAACCATGCTTTTTCGCAAAACTTATAACATCAGGTGAATGATACACTGTCTGGCCAGGGTTACTCCAGTTGTTGCTCTTTTGAAACGGGAAAGTTGTTATTCTTGCCTGGTTGGCATGACCGCTCACATATCCGTCCGGAACCAGTCGGGCAACCCATACGGCCCCTTTCTCATACTTGCCTTTCCCAATCAGCTCCATGATCCAGGCTTCACTGGGATCGGATATTGAAAAGGATTCACCGGAAGTGGCATACCCATATTCCTTCACCAGTTCGGTCATGATCCGGATCATTTCCCGGGCGGTTTTTGAACGCTGGAGCCCAATGCGCATCAGCGACCCGTAATCCAGGATAGCTCCGGGCTGCGTGGCAAGGGAATCAAGTCCGCCAAAAGTCGTTTCGCCGATGGCAACCTGCTTTTCATTCATGAACTGAACCACTGAGTAGGTGTGGGCAACTTCAGGAATGGTCCCGAGCAGTTTCCCGTTTTCGTAGTGATACACCTCGCAGGGACTTCCGGGCAAGTGATCAGCAGCAGGATAATAGGCTATGGCACCGTAACGGGTGTGTGAATCGGCAGCATAGGTTATCATGACAGATCCGTCCTTGCTGGCTTTTTTGGTGACGATAAAGTTGGTACATGCTGTAACCGGGTAGATTGTTGCGGCAAAAATTACAAGCAGGATTATGGCAGAAATTCGATACTTCATAAATGGAAATTTGAGAAACGAATTTAGCAACTATTGCCGGGTTTTGAAATGGGATGGATACAAATTCAGCAGAGTTGGCCAACGGCAGATGAAAATTTAATTTCCATATTCACGGGCAGACATTTCAATGTTCTTTAGGATTAATTTTAACTTTGATTTTTACAGCCAATAACAAATTCACCTTGATAACCGTGCCCCTGGCAAGGGCAAATGGATCCGGGTTGAATGCCCCACATGAACAATACTGTTACAAAATGAAGAGAAAAATAGTTTTATTAGCCTTTAGCCTGATCTGCCATCTGTATTCAATGGCACAAAATCCGGCAACAACCAACCCCGATACCAAAACCGACTGGTGGGGGGATGTGGAAGGTTACCTCAACCAGCAGGCAAAAGTTACTTTGCAGCTCGCAGGCGAGGCACTGCTTCAAAGTCCTCCCGCGCTGGCCGAACCTATGCAACGAAAAATGGCTCTCCTCATGATAGACAATGTTATGCACGAACAGAAGGCCCCAACCCGGCCGGCAGTGCAGGAGTTTCTGCAGCAGCGCATTCAGCAAGCCATCCGTGAGATCTGTTCCGAAAAAGTCACGAAAGGAGCTGTTGTCTGGAAATTGTATGACCATGCATTTGTCGTTAAAACTGCCACAGTGACGATTGGATTTGATGTGCAGAGAGGGGTTCTTTCCATTCCCGGATTCACACTGCCAAAAGAGATGATGCAAAAATTAATTGATCAGCTCGATATCCTGTTCGTCTCACACCACCACGGCGACCATGCGGATCCATGGATGGCGGAGATGTTGCTGCAACAAAACAAGCCCGTTGTGACCCCGCCCAATCTCTGGCCGGCCTATGATTTCTATGCCAGGGTAACTCACCCCGAGAGAAAAGCGGGCCTTCTGCAGGAAATTGAACTTCCCGGCAAGGGAATAAAACTCAGGTTCTATACCAATCCCGGTCACCAGGGTGAAGATATACCGAACAACGTAACAGTGGTGGCAACCCCTGAAGGTATGACTTTTGCCCACACGGGCGACCAGTCCAACCTCGGTGACTTTAGCTGGATCGACAAGGCAGGCGATGTTTGCAAGGTGGATGTGCTCATGACCAACAGCTGGTCTGTCTACCCTGATCACAGGCTTGTAAGGGGATTCCGTCCCAGACTCACCCTGCCCGGGCACGAAAATGAAATGGGCCATACCATCGACCACCGCGAACCTTACTGGCTCAATTACAGCAGGCTGGGAGATCCGTCAGTATTTCCATGGATACAAATGGCCTGGGGTGAGAAATACCATTACAGGCAACGAAAATAAAAACCGGCGGATTCTTGCATCCGAAAAAAATGTTCCCGGGGTGGCTTTCACCGCCGGCAGCAGGACGCAACCTGCCGGGAAAACGCAACACGACACAAAGAATGGTTTTACAGACTGATTCCCCGGGATCAATCAGGGAGAATGTACAATTTCACCGATAAATCCGGTCCTGCCCAATGATACGAAACATCTTTGTCCTTTCCTGGATTGTCCTCCTTTCCATTATATTTT
The DNA here is from genome assembly GCA_964506325.1 of uncultured Tangfeifania sp. GTDB lineage: Bacteria > Bacteroidota > Bacteroidia > Bacteroidales > Prolixibacteraceae > CAINVV01. The sequence goes on along the minus strand of CAZDLO010000008.1, from coordinate 32,227 downwards.
GCTCTTCTCTCCGGGGTCAGGAAAATAACGCGACGAAGCCGGTAAATCCGTTGATCGGTACGACACAGACCAAAACAAAAGCCCTGTGGGGCGCGGAAGGCGGAACCTATCCGGGCGCTGTGGCACCTTTTGGGTATATGCAGCTGACACCGGAAACGAAAGCTTCAGAACCTTACGGCTATGACTTCCGCGACAGCACGATCTGTTTCTTCAGTTGCACCGGTCACCGGAGCGGCTATCCGAATGGTTCTGCCGGAAAAATAAGGGTGATGCCTGTCGACCCGGTTACAGGATCCCCTTCCGGCAATTATTCCCGGACTTTTTCCCACAGCGATGAAATAAGTACTCCCGGTTACTACAGCGTTTTGTTCAGGGACAACGGGACAAGGGTTGAGTCAACAGCATCCGTTCATGCCGGGATCTTCCGGTTTACTTTTCCTCCGCAAACCACCCCAATGATTTTCCTGGGTGACATGGGAACCATCAGTTTCCTCTCCGGCAAAAAACTGGAAGGTTCCAAACTAAATACTGTTGTTTTACTTAACCGGGAATATATTGCAAAAAAAGAACTCAAAGACGGAATACTCTTAACATTCCCGGCAGCCGGCAGCGGAGAAAACATCCTGCTGCTGAAAATAGGGGCTTCTGAACTGAACCGGGAAAGTACTGCCAGAAACCTGGACCAAGAGATCCCTTCCTGGGATTTTGACAGTTTTTGTGCATCCAACAGGGAGTCATGGCAGAAAAAACTGTCCATGATAGAGGTAGAGGATACCTCAACGGTTAACAAAACAATATTTTATACCGCCTTGTACCACTCCTTCCTTTTACCGTGGATAGTTTCTGATGCAGACGGGTTTTACAGGGGATCAGACGGACTGGTTCACCAGGCAAAAGGCCTGAACCAATACAGCGGGTTCTCTGTATGGGATACGTTCAGAACACTGCACCCCTTACTCAGTTTATTGCTGCCTGATACCCAAGGTGATATTATCAGGTCCATGCTGGATCAGTACAGCCAGGCAGGTCAGTTGCCCATCGGCCCCATGACGGGCCATCATGTGATTCCGGTGATCGTTGATTCCTATTTGAAGGGTATTTGTAATTTTGACAGCTTACTGGCCTGGGAGGCCATGACCAATTGCTTGTCACAGCACAGGGACGAAGACTTTTCTGCCTACCTGAACCTGGGATATGTGCCGTCATCCTTTTCAGAATCAGTAACCAAAACACTTGAGTATTCTTACGACGACTGGGCACTTTCCCGGTTTGCAGGCAGTGTAATGAAAGACACCAGGGCGGCAGATTCCCTACTGAAAAGAAGCCGTGGATACAGAAACCTCCTTTTCCCCGAATCGCTGTTTTTTGTTCCCGGGAACGGATCTGATTTCATCTCCGAACCGGGCAATTCCGGGTACAAAGAAGGTGACAAATGGAGTTACTCCTTTTTTGTACCGCAAGACCCAATCGATCTGATCAACCTGATGGGGGGAAAGGAAGCATTCGTTTCCCGTTTGGATTCAGCCTTAACCAGGCAGGATATATTTTTCGACAATGAACCGGTGTTTCATATCCACTATCTCTTTAACTATGCCGGCCGCCCGGATAAAACACAGGAATGGGTAAGAAAGATCTTAAGTTACGGATTCAAAAATACGGCAGACGGACTGCCGGGAAATGACGACCTGGGCTCGATGTCAAGCTGGTATGTATTCAATGCCCTCGGGTTCTATCCCCTGTGCCCGGGCCGGCCGGGATATGATACCGGAACGCCCATTTTTAAGAAAGTAACCATTCATCTTCCCGGCAAGAAAGAATTCATTCTGAGAACAACCGGCAATCCTAATCAAAAATTATATGTTAAAGATTTATTTTTCAATGGATTACCGATAAAAAACAATTGGATATCCCACAAAGACATAACAGCTGGGGGTATGTTGGATTTCGTAATGGACCACAAACCGGCAATTCCTCCGGTGAAAGACCAGGTTTCAACCGGACCATCAGAAACCAAACATTCATCCAGTTTCAAAATTTCCGGATTTCATCTTTCAAAAGAAAAAGTCCGGTCGGACGAGGTCTTCCACGCCAGGTTTGCAGTGAACAATTCCGGACCCAGGGGCACAATAATTGTGAAGTTACACCTCGATGGCAGGGAATATTTACAAAAGAATGTTGTAGTTGACGAAAATGATACAGTTCATGATTCCATCGCCTGCAGGTTGTACGGCACCGGAATGAAAATACTGATGTTGGGAAATCAATCCGTGCAAACAGAAGTGGTAACATCATCTTCGGGCAAAAAAACACCTCTTGAGGTGACAGCTCTGAGAGCAGCTCCTGCCTGCAGGATAAACAGCCGGACCGGTTTCGAATTTACAATTATGAATAAGGGCGGATTACCCGTAACGGATACCTTGTCTGTGAAGTTGGATGGCCGAACAATTCAACAGGAGATTGTCACTTTGGACCCGGGCAAAATCCGGAAGATCTCCTCTGGCGTCACCATAAATAATGCCGGAATACACACCATCAGCGTCGGGTCTGTTTCTGAAAGAATTAAAATTTACGAGGATAACCGGGACTCAAAAATTGCGGACATCCCTGTTGCACCGGATTTGACCGGAGATTCAATTCCCGACCGGTCGGGATTGCTGAACTTTGGTTTGGTCAGGAAAATTAGCAGCACGGAATCCCAGTCTGGACAGGTCGGGAGGGATACTTTAAAATACATTGAATTTGCCCATTCCAGGAGCCTGGATGAACTGAAGGATCAAATTACCATAATGGCATGGGTATATCCCCGGAAGCAAAATCAGCTGTCAGACATCATTTCCAAAGGGGACAATATTGTTCTCCAGGCAACGGGCACCAAAAAGCTCACATTTTTTGCCGGAGGCTGGGGACGCGGCGTTTGCGAAACAGACTTGCCTGCCAACTGGGCCGGAGACTGGCATCATATCGCGGGAGTTTACAATGGGAACACCCTTGAATTGTACATCGACGGGATTTTATCCGCCTGTGAAAAGAAAATATTACCCGGAAATCTTATTTCTCATGCAAAATGGATGATTGGCAGGAATGAAGAATTTCCGGATCAGCGTTTTTTCAATGGATGGATTGACCAGGTGAAGATATTCGCTGAGCCGTTGTCTCATCCGGAGATCAAATCTGAAATGCAGGCAGGGCATCCCCGGGAACTCAAATAACCTGAAAAAACTTCCCATTGCCAATTTACCATGAAAAATTTCCTGAAACAACCAATTCAACCGAAATAAAAATTATTTTCGTCACAAGGGAAAAGGACTTCACAGGACCTCCATATGCTTTACAGAACTTCTATTCCACATGCAACCAAACATCAAAAAACTAACCAATGAAGAAAATCTTATCAGTCACGTTATGGTTTCTCGGATGTGCTCTCGCAGCCAACGCCCAGTATACCTCCCTGAATGCTCATTCCCACAACGATTACGAACAAAAAACGCCGTTCATGTCGGCCTACAACGCTCATTTCGGATCCATTGAGGCTGATATCTGGGCCATCGACGGCAAGCTTTTCGTAGCCCACAACAGGAACCAGGTCAGTGCCGAAAAGACCATCGAATCACTTTACATCCTGCCCATCGTGAAACTGATCAGGGAGAACGGAGGCAGGGCATGGAAGGACTCACCGGGGACTTTCCAGCTGCTGATAGATCTGAAAACGGAGGTCGAACCAACCTTGTCGATGTTGGTCAGGATACTTTTGAAATACCCCGAAGTATTTGATCCCATTGTCAATAAGAATGCAGTCCGGATCACCATTACCGGCAACAGGCCTGAACCGGCAAAGTTCAGGAATTATCCCGACTTCATCTATTTTGATGGAAATCTTAAGCTGAAATATAATTCAGAGCTGATTGAGCGGGTCGGGTTGTACAGCGACAACCTGGGCAATTTCACCCGCTGGAATGGTGTCGGCCCAATACCTGCCAACGATGAAAAAAGACTGGTGCAAGTCATTGATTCTGTTCACCGCATCAACAAAACCATCAGGTTCTGGAATGCCCCTGATACTCCGGAGGCATGGACCTACCTGATGAAACTCAAGGTTGACTATATCAATACCGACCACATCCCGGAACTTGAGGCCTTTCTGAAAAAATCCAAAAACTGATTCCCATGAATTCAAGACGTAACTTCTTCCGCAAGTCAGCCCTGATTGCAGGTGCTGCAGCATTTCCTGCCGCAAAGATCCTGGCAGATGATCCGGTTCAGACAACAGCGACCACGACGGGAAAATTGCCCTTTAAAAATACCTATGTAAAAAATGTTTTTGTCACCGAGAATGATTTTCGGAACCAAAAGCCCAATATAATTCCCTCTCCCGGATTCGAAAAAGCCAAAGAGATTTTGCCCGTACCCTACTGGAAAGGCAATGAGGCGGCCATCGACATGTACTGGAAAACCTGGGAAATTGCCTTTAAGAACATTAAGAATCCTGCCAAGGACTCCGGGTTCATAACCTCCTACATAGACACTGCCTACAATGGCAATATTTTCATGTGGGATTCAAATTTTATCACAATGTTTGCCAGGTATGGCAGCCGTGCCTATCCCTTTCAGAAAACACTGGACAACTTCTATGCCAAGCAGCACCCCGACGGCTTCATCTGCCGCGAGATATGGGGTAATACCGGGGAAGACTGTTTTCACCGCTATGACCCGACAAGTACCGGCCCAAACCTCATTCCATGGAGTGAAATGGAGTACTTTCAGCATTTCGGGGAATGGGAAAGAGTGCATAAGATCTTCCCGGTCCTGACCGCTTATTACCAGTGGCTGAAACTAAACAGGACCTGGCAGGACGGTTCCTATTGGTCGAGTGGCTGGGGCACCGGGATGGACAATCAGCCAAGGGTACCTAAAACCTATAACCCGATATTCTCGCACGGCCATATGACCTGGCTTGATACTTGCCTGCAGCAGCTTTTCATCGGAAAATTACTGGTGGAATTTGGATTCTATGTTGAACGCTGGCAAGAGATTGAAGAGATTGAAGATGAGACAAAATCCCTGAAGAAATTAATCAGGGAAAAACTCTGGGACCCGAAAACTGCCTTTTTCTATGATAAGCATGCCGACGGAAGCAAGGGCACCCTTATGAGCATCGGTGCCTACTGGGCCTTGTGGAGCGACCTGCTGGACAAGGAGGAACTCAATGGGTTTGTCCATCATTTGTTCGACAGCAAAACCTTTTACCGCAAACACCCGGTCCCATCCATACCTGCCAACCACGAGAAATACCAGTCAGACGGAAGATACTGGCAAGGCGGCGTCTGGGCCCCGACGAATTACATGATAATCAAAGGCCTGCAAAAAAACGGTTTTCACAAACAAGCATTTGACCTGGCTTCAAAGCACCACGAACAGGTTTCTGAGGTCTTTAAGAAAACAAATACCTTCTGGGAATATTATGCCCCTGAAACTGCTGATCCCGGATTGCTTGCCCGTCCTGATTTTATCGGATGGACCGGCCTTGTACCTGTTTCAGTGCTGTTTGAATCGATATTCGGCATCAATTCGAACTTTCTGAAGAAAACCCTCGACTGGCATGTGAATCTCACTGCTGAACATGGGATTGACCGTTATCCCATCGGTCCGGATGGAATGCTCTCCCTGAAATGTGCCGCACGCAGTTCCGGCAAACAAAAGCCGTCGCTGGAGATCAGCTCCAATTTGGAGCTTAAGCTGCTACTCTCGTGGGAAGGCGGAAGTGAAACCATTCAGCTCAGACAGGGTTTAAACAAAATCTGACGGGAGGGAATCTGAAATACTGAGAAGCGCTGCCAGAACCGGGTACAGTTCAGTATTTTAGAATCAGTCTAAATAATTTCAGGGATCAAAAAAAGATGAAATAATCAATAAACTTGCATCTTTTTATGGCGAAAAATTGCGCCGGGATAGTATTTCAGGTATGAGATTTTACAAGACAATCATTTATATCTCATTTTTGATCTTTAGCGGAGTCAGCAGCATTTCTGCCCGGGAGACAGATACCCGGACCTGGATCGACCTTTTCGCCACAAAGAAAATCAAGGCTGCCACCGTTGGCCTTGTCGGGGAAATATAGACCATGACCAACAACAGCACCCTGGAGCGCACCAGTATTGGCCTCAGGGGGGACTACTCACTATTTCCGTGGCTCAGTGCGGGAACCGGGTATATCCTGGGTGTCGTCTACAACTTTACGCTGTGAAGCCATTCACAAGCTTCTGATCCCTTAGAAAACATTGGCCTGTTCATGACAGAACAGGGGATCGTCCCATTCCTGGGTCAACACCGAATCATTGAAAAGATTTTCATTCAAAATTTCTTTCCCCTCATTCTTGTAGGCAGACAGGTAGGCAGAAGGTGTCATTTTCATGACTCTTTTGAACTGGTCGTTGAAATGGGACAAATTGTTGAATCCGCTTTCAAGACTGGCAGATGAGATTGTAATATTCTCGGTCAGCATCATGCGGCAGGCATGTCCGATCCGGATTTCGTTGAGAAAGGATGAGAAGGTCTTGCCTGTGTGCTTTTTGAAATACCTGCAGAAAGCTGTCGGGCAAATATTGGCAATGCCGGCCACATCATCCAGCGTGATAGGTTTGTTAAGGTTGAGGATGATATGCTCATGGATTTTATTGAACCTGTAAAAATCAAAAGTATTGATCGATTTTGAATAACCAAGGCTGGCATGGTACCTGTATTCCTTTGTTGCTGCCATCATGTCAAGCAGAATAATCAGTTCGGTGATCCGCCTGATACCTGAAAGCTCAAATATCTTTGCGATCTGTTCGCCGAATATCTTCCTGCTCTTGCCGGTAAACTGTATTCCCCGCTGCGATTTGACCAGTAACTCCTTGATGGAAGTCATCTCCGGGAGATTGATGAAGTTGGTGTTGAATATTTCCCTGTCGAACTGAATGATCAGTGCCTTCATGCCCGATTTGGACTTTCCCTCGAAATATTTGCTGTCACTCTTCCACCAGTGCGGAACGTTCTCCCCTATTATGCTGATCTCCCCGTCACTGAATCGCCTGATTCCGTCGCCCACGTAACTGGTGCCCGAACTCTTGACAACAAACAGTATCTCAATTTCAGGGTGAAAGTGCCATGGTACCGTGAAATGTGGTTTCTCCTCATCGAAGAATATCACAGACTGGGAAGGCAATGATTCAAGTTTCTGGAAGAAAGGTTTCATGGGGTCTCTGGTATTAGCAGAATAATAAATTTAAAGTTTAAAAATGCTAAAATAGCATTATATGTGGTCAAAATTGCAAAAGCGGGAAGATAAAATCATTATTATGTTTGATCACCAAAATATCCAAATAACCAAATAAGTTTATAAAATAGAATTGATATAAAGATATGTACATAATGTAACCTTTCTTTTGGATCATTTCTGTTCAGAATACTTATGAAAACCTGATTTAATTACTTATGAAGCAGTTTACTACAATCGACTGGGTCGTCTTTCTTGTTTATGCGTCCATCATTGTTTTTGTTGGTTTGTGGGTCTCCAGAACCAAAAAAGGCGAGCAGAAAACCACTTCTGATTATTTTTTGGCAGGCCGGTCACTTCCCTGGTGGACGATTGGTGCCGCCCTTTTGGCTGCCAATATTTCAGCCGAGCACTTTATCGCCATGTCTGGTTCAGGATATGCAGTCGGCCTTGCCATCGCAGCCTATGAATGGATAGCCGCCATTGTACTTATTTTCGTGGCCAAATATTTTCTTCCTGTATTCATACAGAAGGGAATCTACACAATGCCTCAGTTCCTTTCCCAGCGCTACGACAAAAGGGTCAGCACCATTATGGCTGTTTTCTGGGTATTGGTCTATATTTTTGTCAACATGACAGCTGTCCTGTATCTCGGGGCACTGGCCATGGAGAGAATCATCGGTGTCCCGATGGTTTATGGCATCATCGGATTTGCCTTCTTTTCAGCGGTGTATTCCTTGTGGGGTGGCATGAAGGCAATCGCCTGGACCGATGTGATCAATGTTATTGTACTGATCTTTGGCGGATTGGTAACTACTTTCCTGGCAGTAAGCGCATTGGGTGATGGCCATGGCTTCTTCGCGGGATTTGGTGAACTCCTTGATAAAGCGCCGCAGAAATTCCACATGATCATTGAGAAAGCAACAGTATTCGTGCCGGACGGTGCCGGAGGAAAAAAAGATGCATTTTCAGACCTGCCCGGACTGGGTGTTGTACTCGGCTCTATGTGGCTGACCAACATGGCATTCTGGGGATTCAACCAGTTCATTATTCAGCGCGGACTGGCCGGAAAGAGCCTGAAAGAGGCGCAGTACGGAGTGGTTTTTGCCGGCTATCTCAAGCTGTTGATCCCGGTTTTGGTGGTATTGCCCGGGATTGCTGCTTTTGCCCTCGGGGCAGACCTGGCAAAATCTGACGAGGCTTATCCCTGGCTTTTGAGCAATATAGTACCTGTGGGTATCAAGGGACTTGCCTTCTCAGCCATTGCAGCAGCGGCGGTTTCAGCACTCAGCTCCATAGTCAACAGTGTTTCAACAGTGTTTACCATGGATATTTACAAGGCTCACCTCCGCAAAAACACCGAAGACAGTAAACTAGTGGTGGTAGGACGAATTGTGGCACTGATCGCCCTGATTATTGCCACCTGTGTTGCACCTCAGCTTAGCACGCTGGACCAGGCCTACCAGTACATTCAGGAATATACGGGGTATATTTATCCCGGTGAGTTCCTCATCTTCTTTTGCGGTCTTTTCTGGCGCCAGTCAAAGGCAAATGCCGCGGTTTGGGTTGCCCTGCTCACCATCCCCATGGGGATAGTGTTCAAGATCATCAGTCCCGAAATGCCATTTATACTCAGAATAGGATATGTATTCATCATACAAATCACACAACATTGAGAATGTATATGCTGACCAGGTGGCCAGGAAAAAGACCGTCAGGCTGGGTTGGAGGATTATTTCCATTTCGGCATTGGTTGGAATTGTTGCGGCCTTCTTTGTGGTGCCGATGGCCAATCTCGCCCTTGAGGCAATATACGTGCTGGTGACAGGATTTTTATTGATAGGGGTTATCCTGATTTTAAATACCACACACAAGACCATGGATGATGGCGGTCTCATCATCGAACGATCCATGTTCAAAACCACGGACACATTCAATATCGCTGCCATCGGCATTGCAGGGATCCTGGGAGTGCTCTATTTCTTATTCTGGTAACTGTTTTGACTAAAAAACTTCAATTATAAAAAAATAATGGAAAAAGAATCAACACATAACAGTGCTTACAAAAGTGTACTGCACGAGATGACGCAAACAACCCCGACTGTACTTTGGAATGATTCGTGTGCAATTGAGGAACTGAAAAAATCGATTTCACACGGAGCGCTCGGTGCGACCTGTAATCCGGTGATTGTCAATAGTGTTTTAAAACAGGAATGGGATACCTGGAAGGTAAGAATCCCACAGATAATCCTTGAAAATCCAACCGCCACTGAAGATGAAATTGCCTGGTTGCTAATTGAGGAAATGTCAGGGAAGGCAGCACCGCTATTAATGCCAATATTTATTCAGGAAAAAGGCAAGAACGGAAGACTGTCCATCCAGACAGATCCAAGGTACTACCGTAATCCGGAAAAGATACTCCGCCAGGCAGTACATTTCAACGAACTTGGACCGAATATCATTGTCAAGATACCTGTAACAAAAGCCGGCGTAATAGCTATTGAAGAGGCAACCTACCTGGGTATCAGCATCAATGCCACTGTAAGTTTTACTGTTGCACAGGCCATTGCTGTGGCAGAAGCGGTTGAACGTGGTTTGGTTCGTCGGGAAAAGGAAGGAAAGGACATCAGTACGATGGGACCTGTCTGTACTATCATGGTAGGAAGACTGGATGACTTACTGAAGGCAGTGGCAGAAAAGGAAAACATCATTGCCAACCCTGAGATTTTTGATTTGGCAGGTGTAGCTGTTATGAAGAAAGCCTACCAGATTTACCGCGAAAGAGGATACAGGCTGAGGTTGTTGAGTGCAGCATTCAGAAATCATTATCACTGGTCGGAGTTCATCGGCGGCGATGTAGTGATCTCTCCGCCATGGCAATGGCAGCAAAGATACAATGCTTCAGATGTGACGGTGGAGAACAGGATGGATACACCCGTACCTGAGAAAATCATCGCTGAACTGGAGAAAAAATTCGTGGATTTCCGGCGCGCTTACGATGAAAATGGTTTGACAGTGGATGAATTTGATGGATATGGTGCCACTGTAAGGACCTTGAACCAGTTTTGCCAGGCTACCACCAATGTGATTGCAACGATCAGGGAATTGATGATTGTTTAGTTTATGTAGAGGAGTATATTCGGAAACTGACAAATCATGAACAGAGATAAAAATTGCCATTTACTGGTTAAACCAGCTTCGGAAAAGGGAGTATACCAATCCATTACATCAAATGATGCGGGATGGGATCATCTGAATTTTTCGGCCAGAACCCTGATGTCAGGAGATAAGTGGGTTGGAGAAACCGGAAACAATGAATACCTGTTTGTTCTGCTCGGAGGAAATTTTTCGGCAGAAACATCCAAGGGAAACTGGCAAACAACCAATGGAAGAACAGATGTTTTCAGTGGTCTTCCACATGCATTGTACCTTCCCCGAAATACAAAATTCGAAATCACCCCTGTTGGAAATTCACTGGATATGGCATGCGGCTGGTGTGCCGCTGAAGAGGATTTCCCTGCTCATTTCGTAACTCCTGCTGATGTGGTGAACATGGGGATTGAATATCGCGGAGGTGATAATGCCAGTCGTCAGATTAACAGGTTATTGCCCCCTGGATCGCCCTGCAACAGATTAGTGTGTGTCGAAGTATATACTCCTTCAGGAAACTGGAGTTCATTTCCTGCCCACAAACACGATGTAAGGAAGCTGGATCCTGAAACCGGAAAACTCCTCGAAGCCAGACTCGAAGAGATATACTTCTACAAAACCGAAAAGAAACAAGGGTTCGCACTTCAAAAAATATACAACGATGACCGGAGTCTGAATGAAATTGCTGAACCCCGCAACAACGATGTGGTGCTTGTTCCGGAAGGATATCACCCCGTCATCGCAGGTCATGGATACAATGTTTATTACCTCAATTTTTTAGCCGGAAGTGACCAGAGCCTGGCCAGCACAGATGATCCAGACCACAAATGGATTTATGGAACCTGGAAGGGGATGGACGAAAGGATACCTATGGTAACGGTAGAAATGAACAGGGAATTGTAAAAAATTGAAAAAGATCCAATAAAAACTTTCTGACAACGAATCAAGATGGCAACAATTAGATTGACAGTAGGACAGGCAGTAGTAAGTTTTCTGAAGAACCAGTACGTTGAACGGGATGGAATTGAAGCGCCATTTTTTGCCGGATGTGTTGGGATATTCGGACATGGCATCGTGGCCGGTGTTGGACAGGGACTTATGCAAAACACCGACTTCCGCTATTTTATGACGCGCAATGAACAGTCGTCTGTTCACATTGCTATGGCTTATGCCAAGATGAAAAACCGGCTGGGCACCTTCGCCTGTATCTCTTCCATAGGTCCGGGCGCCACCAACATGGTGACAGGGGCCGCCTGCGCCACCATCAACAGGTTGCCGGTACTTATCATTCCCGGCGATATTTTCGCCAGGAGAAATGTAGCCCCTGTCCTCCAGCAACTTGAATCCGGATCCACGCAGGACATATCTGTCAACGACTGCTTCAAGCCCGTATCAAAATACTGGGACCGTATCAACAGGGCAGAACAGCTGATCACCTCGCTGCCCGAGGTCATGAGGGTCCTTACCTCCCCTTCCGAAACAGGAGCTGTGACCCTCGCCCTGCCACAGGATGTGCAGGCCGAGGCCTTCGACTTCCCGGTGGCGCTGTTCAGCAAAAGGGTCTGGAAAATTGCCCGTCCAAGGCCTGACCTCCAATTGTTGCAGCAGGCGGTTAACCTGATCAGGCAGGCCAAAAAACCGGTTATTATCGCCGGGGGAGGCGTCATCTACAGCGATGCCACCGAAATACTGAAAAAACTGGCGGAAGAAACTGGCATTCCGGTGGCAGAAACTTTTGCCGGCAAAGGATCGCTGCCTTACAACCACCCTTCCAATCTCGGGGCAGTTGGCGCTACAGGTACGCCGGGTGCAAACGAAATTACCGGGGAGGCCGACCTTGTCATTGGCATTGGTACGCGTTACAGCGATTTTACCACGGCTTCAAAAACTGCCTTCCAAAACCCGGACGTAAAATTCATCAATATTAATATAGCCGAATTTGATTCGTTCAAGCATGCAGCCTTCGCCCTTACAGGTGATGCCAAAGCATGCCTCGAAGAATTGACAGTGTTGCTGAAGGATTACAAAGTTGACGGTGAATACAGGTCCAGGGTGGCCCTGATGAATACCGACTGGGATTTACAGGTTACTCAGTTTTACAAAGTATCGGGCGAAAGCCCTGTCCATCAGGGTGAAGTGGTTGGTGCAGTCAACGATTTCGCAGGACCCCGTGATGTGGTGCTTTGCGCGGCAGGCAGTCTGCCCGGCGATCTTCACAAACTCTGGCGGACCCGGGATCCCAAAGGATTTCACCTTGAATATGGCTATTCCACCATGGGATATGAAATTGCGGCCGGGATCGGGGCAAAAATGGCCTGTCCGGACCGCGAAATCTATGTCATGGTTGGCGACGGCAACTACCTGATGATGAACAATGAAATTGTCACTGCTATCCAGGAGGGGATCAAATTCACCATTATCCTATTGAACAACAACGGATTTGCAAGTATCGGAGGATTATCACAATCCATAGGTTCTCAAAGGTTTGGCACAAAATACAGGTATCGTGAAGAATCGACAGGACTCCTGACAGGAGATATACTCCCTGTTGATTTTGCGCAGAATGCAAGAAGCCTCGGGGCTTATGTCATCGAAACAAACAGTATAGAATCCCTGAAAGGTGCCCTTGCAGAAGCAAAACTCCGGACTGAAACAACAGTAATAACCATTGAAACAAGTCTTACCAAAGGTGTTCCCGGTTACGCCTGGTGGGAAGTAGCCATAGCCGAGGTGTCAGAGATTGACACGGTCCAAAAAGCCCGTGCCGATTACGAAGAACACAAAAAGAAACAGAGATACTACCTCTGATTCCGGGGAATTCCGCTCACTGACAGAACCTGCCGCGGTGCTGTCTGAAATACCTGATAAATAAATGGCAATCAGGAGATACAGGATTATTACGGAAGCAAATGAAAATTGAAATACACACGAAAGAATATAAAAAAATGACAACATTAAAGAATTTTATCAACGGTCAATGGGTGGAGAGCAAAGGGGATAACGTGCTGGATGTTATCAACCCTGCGACAGGCAAGGCCATTGTTCAGGTGCCGGCAGGCAGCAGGAAGGACATCCAGGATGCAGCTGAAGCTGCCGTCAATGCCTCCAAAAGCTGGCGAAATACCCCCGCCACTCAGCGCATTCAGTATCTTTTCAAAATGAAGCAGGTACTCGAGGCCAATACAGACCTTATCGCTGAGATTTGTACAAAAGAGTGCGGAAAGACCTATGCAGAGTCGAAGGCAGAAATGGTTCGTGCCCTGGAAAACATTGAAGTGGCCTGTGGTATACCTACCATGCTGCAGAGTCCCTTTTCAGAAGATATTGCTACCGGGGTCGATGAATTTGTCATTCGCCAGCCTATCGGGGTCGGGGCCTGCATCTCCCCTTTCAACTTTCCCATCATGATTCCCTTCTGGTTCATGCCTTACGCCATTGCCTGCGGAAACACCTATATCGTAAAGCCTTCCGAGAAAGTTCCAATGACCATGACTAAGATTTTCGAACTTTTTGAATCGGTCAACCTTCCCAAAGGCGTATTGAATATGGTCCACGGAGCCAAAGAAGCCGTGGATGCAATACTGGAACATCCCTCCATACAGGCGATCAGCTTTGTAGGATCCACCGGTGTCGCCAAACACGTTTACCAGACCGGAACGCTGAATGGCAAGAGAGTCCAGGCCCAGGGTGGAGCTAAGAATGCCGTTGTGGTGATGCCCGATGCAGATATGGATACCACAGTTAAAATTATTACGGATAGTGCTTTCGGATGCGCCGGTCAGCGTTGCCTGGCCGCCTCAGTCGTTATCACGGTTGGGCAGGCATCAGAAACCATTCCATCCAGGCTGGTGGAACTGGCAAAATCGAAAAAGACCGGAGATGGAATGTCTGCCGGTGTAGATATGGGACCTGTCATCACTGAAGAAAGCAAAGACAGGATAGAATCGCTGCTGCAATCCGGCATCGACGACGGTGCCGAACTCCTGCTGGATGGCAGAAACGTGGTTGTACCCGGTTTTGAAGATGGGTATTTTATCGGACCAACCATTCTCGGGAACGTTAATATTAAAAGCCAGGTATACCAGACCGAGATATTTGGCCCGGTACTGAGCATTATACAGGTTAACACCCTGGATGAAGCCATTGAAGTGATCAACCAAAGCCGTTACGGCAACTCTGCCTGCATTTTCACCCGCAGCGGTGCCGCAGCAAGAAAATTCCGTCATGATACCATCGCCGGTAACATCGGAGTAAACATCGGAATCGCTGCACCAATGGCTTTCTTCCCGTTTAGTGGCTGGAAAGAGAGCTTCTTCGGTGATTTGCATGGCCAGTCGTCGCATGCTGTGGAGTTTTACACCCAGACGAAAGTGGTCATTGAAAGATGGAATGATGAATGGACCAGGAAATTCTGACAATTGAAGAAATAAACTTTAAAACTAGAGACATGATAAAAATTGCCAATGCCCCGTGTTCCTGGGGAGTTCTGGAATTCGACCTTGACGGCAAAGCTGCCGGATATGTGCAGGTACTCAATGAAATCCATGAAACGGGATACCAGGGAAGTGAACTCGGCGACTGGGGATTTATGCCTACAGATCCGGGGGAACTCAAAAAAGAACTTGACCAGCGCCAGTTAGCCATGGTTGGCGCGTTTGTCCCGGTTTTTCTGAAGGACCTCTCCAGGCACAAAGCCGGTGCTGAAGCAGCGGTGAAAACAGCCAGGCTGATGGCAGATGCCGGTTACAAGGATGCATTTATTGTCCTTGCCGACGACAACGGCAGTGTTCCGGAACGCACAAATAACGCCGGGCGTGTAACCAGTGAAATGGGTCTGACCCTGAATGAATGGAAGATATTTGCAGAAGGAGCTGATTATGTGGCGAGGGAGGTAAAAAACAAAACCGGGCTGCGTACGGTATTTCACCACCATTGTGCAGGTTACGTGGAAACCCCGGCGGAAATTGACCAGCTGATGGCACTTACTGATCCTGACCTTGTTGGCCTGGTGCTGGACATGGGCCATTACAAATTCGGCGGCGGCGACCCGCTGAAAGCCCTGGTAAAACACAAATCCCGGATCTGGCATATTCATTTCAAGGATTGTCATGCAGAAATTGCTGAACAGTCGCGCACGGAAGGCTGGGACTATTTCAAATCAGTGGGCAGCGGCGTTTTTTGTGAGCTGGGAAAAGGATCTGTTGATTTTCCTGCCATCGTTGCCGAATTGAACAGGCACAAATATGCCGGGTGGATTGTGGTCGAGCAGGATGTCCTGCCAGGCATGGGGAATCCGAAAACCTGTGCCCGGAGAAACCGCGATTACATTGGATCACTGGGTCTGGTTGTAATATAAACTTAATGTAAACGCAACCTGATTGTAATGTTTTGAATTGTTCTTCGCATTTGCATTTATTCTGTTAGTAAGAATCATTCTAAGTAAAAAATATAGCAAAATGAAATATCCATCCTGCAATTTTCAAACCAACCGAAAATGAAAAAGTGGGTATTAGCTTCGCTGAACTTCGTTTCCATTTGGCAAACTAAAAAACAAAATATAAGCACATGAAAAAATTAAAAGTAGGCGTAATTGGCACGGGCAGGATAGGTAAGGTCCATATTGCCACACTTGTACAGAATGTTCCGCAAGCGGAAGTTGTAGCCGTAGCTGATATCAACCTGGCCGGAGCACAGGAAGTGGCCGGCGGATTCGGTATCACAACGGTTTTCAGCAATTACAGGGATGTCCTCAATCATCCCGAAGTTGAAGCGGTTGTCATCTGCTCTCCCACAGACACACATGCCAGGTACATCGTAGAGGCGGCGCAGGCCGGGAAACACATTTTCTGCGAAAAACCGGTAGACCTCTCCCTTCCGGTGATCCAGGGGGCACTGGATGCCGTTGCCAAAGCCGGGGTAAAACTAATGGTGGGATTCAACAGGCGTTTCGATCCCAACTTCATGAAAATAAAGCAGATGGTTGTTGATGGGAAAATCGGTGATCCGCACATCCTGAAAATAACCTCGCGCGACCCGGCACCACCGCCGGCAGAATACAGTGCGGTTTCCGGGGGAATGTTCATGGACATGACCATTCATGATTTTGACATGGCAAGATACATTGCCGGCAGCGAAGTGACTGAAGTATATGCTAAAGCTGCCGTTCTTGTCGATGAAGCTATCGGTAAGGCAGGTGATGTTGATACAGCCGTCATCACCCTGACTTTTGCCAATGGTGCCATCGGGGTGATTGACAACAGCCGCAAGGCAGTGTATGGTTATGACCAGAGGGTTGAAATATTCGGATCCAAAGGCATGGCCAGCGCAGACAACAACTATCCCGAAAATCACCGCTATTTCGCAGCAGATGGAGTCCATGGCTCCCTGCCGCTGAATTTCTTCATGGACCGCTACCTCGAGGCTTATGCCAATGAGATGAAGATCTTCTGCCATGCAGTTGTCAATGATCTTCCTCTTCCTGTATCCGGTGATGACGGATTGCAATCGGTTGCTATTGCCCTTGCCGCCAAAAAATCGGTACTTGAGAATCGTCCGGTTAAGCTTAGCGAAATAATTTAAGATGGATAATAAGAATAGAACCAAACATGTAGTTTAAATTAAAAATGAATCATTTATGAAAAAATCACGATTAAACACCCCTCCTTTCCACAGGGAAAGGAGCTCTTTCCTTCGAAAACTGAATTTCGTTCTGGCATTTTCAGTTTTGATGACTACCGGTGCCCTGGCGATAGATAGTTCGCCGGCAACAGGTGGCCTGACAGGAAACGGCAACAGTGCTGCAGAACAGCAAAAGAAAAAACAGGTAACAGGTAAAGTAGTTGACTCAGACAATCTTCCTTTACCGGGAGTTGGCGTAATAGTTAAAAATACTACCATCGGTACCGCTACGGATGTGGATGGAAATTTTCAACTGGAAATACCTGAAAATGCCCAGACCCTGCAGATATCGTTTGTAGGTTTGAAATCCCAGGAAATAGCTGTGGCCGGTCAGTCAAATTTCAAGATTGTGATGGAAAATGATGCCATCGGCCTTGAAGAGGTTGTAGCTGTTGGCTATGCTACCCAGAAAAAGAAAGATATCACCGGTGCTGTTTCTTCCGTCACAAGTGCGGATTTCAACAAGGGTGTTATCAGTTCTCCGGAGCTTCTGCTCCAGGGTAAAGCCTCCGGTGTGAACGTCACCTCTTCAAGTGGTGCTCCCGGAAGCGGTCAGAGGATCATCATCCGTGGACAGGGTAGCCTCAGGCAGGGTACAGGTCCACTCTTCGTCATCGATGGATTCCCGATTGGTCTGGCAGGTACAGGTTCTGATGCAAGCCCGCTGACTTTTATCAACCCTGAAGACATTGAGTCCATGGACGTCCTCAAGGATGCCTCTGCTACAGCTATTTATGGAGCCCGCGGAGCGAACGGCGTAATTCTTATCACCACCAAGAGAGGAGCTTCAGGCACCTCCAAAGTGACCATTTCCTCCAGTGTCGGTTTCGGTAAGATCGCCCGTAAGATCCCGGTATTCAGTCCGGACGAATTCAGAAAACAGGTAGTTGCTATCGGCGGAACGCTTATCGACAAAGGTGCCGACACCGACTGGCAGGATGAGCTTACCCGTACGGCCGTTACCCACGATCACAACCTGATTCTTAAAGGCGGAAGTCAGAAAACCAACTATTATGCCTCTCTCGGATACCTGGATCAACAGGGTATTATCATCGCCACAGGTCTTAAACGTTACAGCGGCAGGGTAAACATCACCCAGAAACTGCTCAACGATCGCCTGAAAATTGATTACAACCTGAATGCAACCGTCGAAACCGGCGAAAATTGCAACGCCGGCACCATGGTATCTGCCATGATCGGCAACAACCCGACCTATCCCGCCTACACCAATGGTCAGCCAACCGTTTTCAGCGACATCATGAACCCGCTGATCGACGCCAAACTGTACAAAGGTTTCAGTGAAAACAGGAGGATCATCGCCAATATTTCTCCCTCTTTCGAGATCACCAAAGGACTGATCTACAAGCTAAACCTCGGATACCAGAACGCTTCCGGAAATTACGACGGACAGTCCATGCCAAGCACTCTGCCTTTCGAGCGCGGACGCCTCGACCAGAATTTCTCCAACGGCACAAATACAATTATCGAAAACTACCTGACCTATACCCGTGATTTTGGCGATCATAATATCCAGGCAATGGCCGGATACTCTTTCCAGGAAACTTTCGGCCGTTACAGGGCATGGAGTATTGGATTGTTCGCCCCAACCGGCGTGGAGCCACGTTACAACCCGGGCCTCGGACAGGAGCTCAACATGGTCGATAACAAACCGAGCGGATGGGCACAGATCAACGAACTGCAATCGTTCTTTGGCAGGGCCAATTACAGCTACAAGAACAAGATGCTGTTCACAGCCACTTTACGTTCCGATGGTTCCTCCAAATTCGGAGAGAACAAAAAATACGGAACATTCCCTTCTTTTGCTGCAGGATGGAGGATCACTGAAGAAGAATTCATGAAATCCCTGCCTTTCAGCAACCTGAAACTTCGCGCAGGATGGGGACAGACCGGTAACCAGGAAATTCCAAACAAAATCACCCAGGCCCTCTTTACCACAAGTGTCAGTTCAACAACCAGCTATCCGCTTGATCCGACAGGAAGTTACCCTGCCGGTACCACTTACGTCCGTCTCGCCAATCCAGACATTCAGTGGGAAGTATCCACAATGACCAACGGCGGTATTGATTTCGCACTTTTCAAAGGCGATTTGAGCGGAACCATCGACTATTTCCACAAGGTTTCCAACAACATCCTCCTTGAGGTGGTTCCTTCTGACCCTATTCAACCGGCAACATCCTACTGGACGAATGTGAAAGACATGACCATCACCAACAACGGACTTGAGGTGGCACTGGAATACCAGCACAAGAATAAAAACGCTTTTTCCTACACCTTCGGCGGTAACATCACCTTCATCAACAATGATGTACAGAACTCGCCATTTACCATCCTTACTACCGGTGGAGCCTCCGGGGCCGGATTGAGTACTGCCACTGTGAACGGTTATGTAAACGGCTATCCTATCGGTGCCTTTTATATGAAAGAGTTTGACGGGATCGGAACCAATGGCCTTACAAAATATGTAGACTGGAACAAGGATGGCAAGGATTCGGATGCCGACCGTCATGTTGTTGGTACCGCATTGCCCGACAAAATGTTCAACTTCAACGCCAACCTAAGCTACAAGCGCTTTGACCTGGTGATGAACTTCAACGGTGTTTCCGGCAACAAAATCTTCGACAACACTGCCACTGCAAACTTCTACAAAGCCCGTCTTGCCAAGTCGCTCAATACAACTGCTGCCGCTATTGAATTCCCGACAGAAAGCAACATCAACCCTGCATCTGTTTCTACACGCTACCTCAAGGACGGTTCCTTCTTCCGCATGAACAATGCCACACTGGCCTATAATCTTGATACAAAATCAATTGGCTGTACCAAGTGGCTGGAAGAACTGCGTATCTCATTAACAGGACAGAACCTGTTTGTCATCACCAGTTATGACGGATTCGATCCTGAGGTAAACCAGGATAGTTCTGATAGAGGCATCCAGTCTTTCGGTATCGACAAAAACAGTTATCCGAAAGCCCGTGCATTTGTATTCGGACTTAACCTGACATTCTAATAAATTTAAAAGACTACAGATATGAAAAACAAGTTTAAGATTGCCATTCTGGCCACCGTATTACTTGGATTCAGTTGCACTGACCTGAAAGAGCAGGTCCTGGATGAATCGCTTACCGGTGGAAAATTACCGAGCGACATTATCAAAGGCAGCGTGGCTCCTGCCTATGCACTGCTTCCCGACTTCTTCCTGCATACCAGGTATTTTGCCCTGCAGGAAATCTCAACCGATGAAGCCATCCTTCCCTACCGTGGCGGAACCGACTGGGGTGATAACGGAATCTACATTGATTTGCACCGCCACCTGATGACTCCATCCCACGTGCGTATCACGGAGGCCTGGAACACACTTGTGACACTGATCTCCAGAACAGTTACCGCTATCAATGTACTCCAGCCGATGACAGGTGCCGATGCCAAAATGTATCTTGCCGAAATGAGGGCACTCAGAGCTTATTACAACATGGTTTTGCTCGATATGTACGGCCTCAGTTTCATCAAGGATGACCCTAACGAGGTTTCAAAGATCATCCGCAAAAATGATGCAGTGGAATATATCCGCACAGAACTGGAAGCTGCCCTACCTGATGTCGGCACTTCTACCGGTCCGGGCCGCATGACACAAGGAGGAGTCCTTGGCCTGCTCGCACGGTTACACCTGAATGCTGCCGTCTGGAGAGATCCGTATGCCGCCAGCTTTACTTTCAAGCCGGAAGATATGGACAAGGTCATTACCTATACTGACAAAGTGATCAATTCAAGTCAATACCAGTTGTCATCGGAATACTTCGCAATATTTGACGATGAGAATCATGACAACAAAGAGCTGATCTTTGCTGTTGACCAGCGTCCTGACCTTAACGGTCACAACCGTATGGCCTATTTCTCCCTTTCAGGAGATCAGTTCCCATTGCCAGGATTTCCTGCAGCAAACGGTACTGACGGTCCGGCCATTACGCCCGACTTCTACGGCAGCTGGACCCAGGCTTACGGAGCAACCGATCCTTCCAGGGATGCACGTTTCCTGAAGAGAAATCTGATCGTCCCGGCAGATTCACTGCCCTTCTATGTTGACGGAAGTACCTACAGGATCGACCGTGGTATCATCAGGGGACAACAATTCGGCTTACAGACTACCAGGGCCGGACAGCCATTCGAGCGCGGAACAAACAACACCTATAAAATTGGTAAACTTTACAACGTAACACGCGCTGATAAGACCAAACTGGTGAATCATACCCTGCAGATTGACTTCACTTCTGCCGGAAGCGGTTACAGCACCGGTTACAGGGTGGAAAAATATGAATTCAGCAAACTTTCAGACTCCGGCCGTAACAAAGGCCAGGCTGACATCGTCATTATCCGTTTTGCCGACATCTATATGATGCGCGCTGAAGCTAAAATGCGCAAGGGCGACGCATCCGGTGCCCTGAATGATGTCAATGCAGTCCGTGCTTCAAGAACTGCCAGGCCAAGCCAGATACCGCCGGCGTTAACTTCAATGACAATTGACCTGTTGTACCGCGAACGCGGATTTGAATTCTACTGGGAGTGCCAGAGACGGACAGATATGATCCGTTTTGGGAAATACGAAGGTACCTGGACAGAGAAGACAGACAACAATGCCAAAAAACGCCTCTTCCCTATTCCTCAGTCAGCAGTAGACGGTGCCTCTGCCAACAAGGGATACCTGATACAGAATGATAGCTATTGATCCTACGGAATCCGGAATAACTGCTTTTTTTCCGGACAAGTGTTAAAAGAAACAGGGGTTCTCATTCAGAGAATCCCTGTTTTTATTTAGAATGATTCTAAAGTATTTTTTATTGCCTTTCTCAGGATTGCTGGTCCCCGAACATCTGACCAATCAAAATCTGCTTGTAGGATTCAGACATCGACAGCTTATGCGACCCAATATAAATAACATTGCCTTCTATATGACTGATTTTCTTTACATTGACCATGCTTGTACGATGCACCTTCTGAAAGGGGAACCTGCTCAGTTTATCCTCCCAGCTCTTCAGCGTGCCATGAACCACCAGCTTCTTGTCTGTGCAATAGACAGATACATAGTCCCCGCAGGCCTCCACAAAAAGAATATCATCCACCGGAACCTGGTAAATCCTGCGATCTGATTTAATACTCAGCATAAAGGGGTCAGCAGCAGTGCTATTGCCAATCAACCTTTGCTTTGCCTTGTTGACCGCCTTGCTGAACCGCTCATAGGAAAATGGCTTCAACAGGAAATCAATAATCTCGAGTTCAAAACCCTCAATGGCATATTGTGAATAGGCAGTGGTAAATATTACCATGGGCGGATTCACCAGGGTACGCAGAAAACTGACCCCCGACATACCCGGCAAATTAATATCCAGGAACATCAGGTCGACTTTGTTGCTATCGAGGAAGGCCTGGGCACTAAAGGCATCCGGGAAGATCCCGCAACACTCCAACCCGGGACAAAGGGAGATATTGTGTTCAAGAACTGACCGTGCAGCAGGCTCATCTTCCACAACTATACACCTCATCATTCAATTATTTAGCATCCATAAAAATACCATAAATACTCACTACTCCATGCCCCATGCTCTTTGCCTCACAAGTCAATCTTCAGTTCCATTATGAAAGAGCCTTCCCGGCCTTCATAAAAGATGGAATGCCTGCCGGGATAAATCAGATTTAACCGTTTTTCAACATTACTAATTCCGATCCCCCCACTCTCTGTCTCTCCGTTCCTTTCCCTCAGGGAAATGGTGTTTTGCGACCGGAAAAACAGCTGATTTCCGTCAGCCCTGATCAATATCACTATTGCACCCGGACCGCTGCCAATTCCGTGTTTGAAACAGTTCTCCGCCAGTGGCAGCAGCAGCAACGGGGTAATCTGCCGGTTTCCATAATTTCCTTCCACCGTTAGCGTGATGGTTGTAATCGCAGGATCCACCCTGGCCTTTTGAAGTTCTATATAGGTCTTAATAATTTCTACCTCCTTTTCCAGGGGTATATATTCACTGGCTGTATCGTAAAGAACATAACGCAGAAAATCAGACAGTTGCAAAATAACATCTTTGGTCTTTTCATCGTTCCTGGAGGCCATCGAATAGATGGTATTCAGGTTGTTGAACAGAAAATGCGGATTGATTTGCGACTTGAGAGCAGAAAGTTCGTTCAGCGCTTTTTCACGGTTGGAAATCAGCATCCCGGCATATTGCCTGACAAGGAAAACTGCCAGGGTAACGATTAGATAGGCCGCAACAATACCGAAAACTTCCGTGAGTTTAAAATAAGAGATAAAAAATATCGAAGGGAAAATTTTGTCAATGCAATAATCGAACAGGGCAAAATTCAGTACTGCTGTCACAAATACAAGCACCAGGGCAGACAAAACATATGCGCCAAACCGACTGTTCTTAAGGTACTTGTCAGCAAGAACCCCGAGATTGAAATAGACCGCCACAACAATTGTAAGGTGAAATACCACCACATACAGGAAAGACCTTACAAAATATTCATCAATGATGTCTTCCCACCCTTCAGCAGAAATCAGGAATTCAAAAACCAGGGACAAAATTGGAAGCAAAAAAACCACCGTTAGCAGGATTTTGACCCATTTCCTTACCCCGGTAAACCAGACCAGTGGAATTGAAAGGTACAAAACTCCCAGCGTATTCAATGCCAAATAGATAACCCATAAATCATTGACACCACTGAAAAACGAACTGGCTTCGACTCCCGGGTTGAAAACAAAATACCAGCAGTTGACCGATATGATCCACAAAAGCAAATGCACTGCTGTAAACACCTGTTTTTTAGATATTTTTAATCTCATGGCCTCTTAATTTATAGGATTTAACTTCAACATGGCAGGTTGCTTGTCCCAGTCTATAAACCTCGGCTCACCTGCAAAACGTTCAATCATCCCCGTGAGCTGTTCGGAACTTCCGACCAGGAGCAACCTGCTTGCATCCTTGACCCAGCGGTAATTTACCCGCACCCTTTTACCCTCAATCATCTCCTTCATGTTTGTGGCGCCCAGCCAGGAAAACTCCGGCTGACCATTTCTGAATTTCACCCTTGCCAGGGTATGAATCCTGAAATAATTCTCAGTGGCCATCAGGCTCTTGTCCAGCCCGGAAATTTCATAGGGCATGAAATCTGCGTACAGTTCTTTGTTTACCCTGAAAAGGGTCATTTTAAACTGGTACAGCGTAGAATCATTTATGGCTGAATTGAGCTTTACCGTATAAAAATTCAGGGCATTGAAAGTCGTGGAATCCTTACCCTGCTTGTCTTTTACCGTATCCCTGACGATACGCCTGTTGATTTTCCATACAGAAGTGGTATCAACATCTTTCCATACATCGGGATTCTGCTCCTCTTTATCCTTGCCGTTCGCCGGTTCAACCTTCGGCCGGATGGGTGAAACAGTCCAGCGCCCCTCTATCTCTGCTGAAAGGGTGATGTCCTTATCCAGGTAATAAGGATTCAGTGAGCAGATCATAAAGAAATCTGTACATCCTGATATCACCATCAACATACCTGCTGCAAAAAATACTTTTGGCCATTTCATAACCGTTTCTCTTTAAATTATATAGCAAAGGTAGTCCGGATAATGTATACCGAAAAATTAATTCGATGAATGGCCCTGAAATTTCGATGAAAGCGGCAACAGTTAGTGCTGGAAGGGTAAATGACTATTTGCCGGCCTTCCTCTCAAGCTCCCTGAGATTGTTCATCTTTTTCTTCTGCAGGAAACTGTAGATGTCGCCCAGGTGCTCCCTGACCTGCTTTTTGCCGAATTCATACACCTTGGAAACCAGTCCGTCCAGAAAATCACGGTCGTGGGAAACGAGAATCAGGGTGCCGTCAAAATCCTTCAGGGCACTTTTGAGAATCTCCTTGGTGCGCATATCCAGGTGGTTGGTGGGCTCGTCCAGAATCAGCAGGTTGACAGGCTCCAGGAGCAGTTTGACCATGGCAAGCCTCGTTCTTTCTCCCCCGGAAAGTATTTTAACCTTTTTGTAGATATCATCCCCTCCAAACATAAATGCCCCCAGAAGATCTTTGATCCTGGTGCGGATATCCCCGACGGCAACATCGTCTATCGTCTGAAAAACAGTAAGTTCCTCGTCAAGCAGAGAGGCCTGATTCTGAGCAAAATAGCCGATCATGGTATTGTGTCCCAAAGACATTTTACCATCATACTCAATCTCATTCATGATGGCTTTTACCAGGGTCGACTTTCCCTCCCCGTTCTTTCCGACAAAGGCAATTTTCTCACCACGCTCCAGGGTCAGCGAAGCATTGGCGAAAACCAGGTGATCCCCATATCTCTTGCTCAGTGCTTCAACAATAACCGGGTAGTTCCCGGAACGGGGCGAGGGAGGAAACCTGAGCCGTAGTGCAGAACTATCTACTTCATCGACCTCAACAAGTTCAAGTTTTTCAAGCATTTTAACGCGCGACTGCACCTGCAGGGTTTTGGAATAGGTGCCCTTGAAACGTTCGATAAATTCGGTGGTTTCTGCAATCATCTTCTGCTGTTCGTCGAAGGCCTTCTGCTGTTGCTCCCGGCGTTCCCTCCGCAGTTCAAGGTATTTGGAGTAGTTGACCTTGTAATCATAGATACGGCCCATGGTAACTTCGATGGTACGGGTGGTGATATTATCGATAAAGGCCTTGTCGTGGGAGATCACTATGACGGCTTTCGCACTGCTGACCAGAAATTCTTCCAGCCATTGAACAGATTCTATATCGAGGTGATTCGTTGGCTCATCCAGCAGGATAAGGTCCGGCTTCTGCAAAAGAATCTTGGCCAGTTCGATGCGCATCCTCCAGCCACCGCTGAATTCACTGGTCGGACGGGTGAAATCCTCCCTGCTGAAACCAAGTCCAAGCAATATCTTCTCCACCTCTGCATCAAAATTGGTCTCTTCAATCGAATAATACATTTCACTGAGCGTCGAAACCTGCTCAATGATGGCATTGTAACTCTCAGATTCATAATCTGTCCTTGTGGCAAGCTCTTCATTTAATGCGGCAATATCCCGTTCCATCTCCTTAATCCTGACAAAAGCCTGCGCCGCCTCCTCGAAGACAGTCCTTTCGTCTGCAGTAAGCAGATGCTGGGGTAAATAAGCCACAACAGAATCCTTTGGCACAGAAACACGTCCTTTGCTGGCAGTTTTTGATCCGGCCATTATCTTCAGCAGGGTCGATTTTCCAGCCCCGTTTTTGCCCATCAGGGCAATCCGGTCCTTGTCATTAACTACGAATGAAATGTCTGAAAAGAGGGTTGTTCCGCCAAATTCTACCGTAAGCCCGTCCACTGAAATCATAAAGGAATCTATTTTAGAAGGCGCAAAGATACCTTTTTTGAGGAAAGATTACCGGGAAACCGGGAAATTCACCTGGCGTGATATAGTACTGAATTTCAAAATAATACATCTTACATACATTCTCCGGCGCGGGTGTTTGTTACTCAATGACTGTGAAACATTCAACGAAAACAGGAAAAAATGTATCAGGTATGACCCTCCGTTTCGGTATATTTGTTCCTGGCAGTCCACATTTGAAACCTCTCGGCAGAATACAAGTAAAAGAGAATGGAACAAATACAAGGTTAGTCCTGGAGCAAAAATGAAGAAAGAATCAACATCCGACAGTCCGGGTAAGAAAAAAATAACGCGCGAAGGACTTCGCAACGCATTCAAACTCTACAGTTACATCAAGCCTTTCCAGGGAGAATACATCCTTGGATTGTTCTTTCTTTTGGGGTCCAGCCTGGCAAACCTAACATTTCCAAAGCTTCTGGGTGAACTGGTTAACTCCGGCAACAAGGAAGCAAGTGCCCACAACCTGAACACGCTTGCCATCATCCTGGGTGTTGTCCTGCTCGCCCAATCAATATTTTCCTATTTCAGGGTGGTCCTTTTCAACAATGTGACGGAAAAGGCTCTGGCCTCCCTGCGCCAGGCAACCTACAACCACCTGATCAAACTGCCGCTGAAATTTTTCGAACAGCGAAGAGTCGGAGAGCTTAACAGCCGGATTTCAGCCGATATCATTCTTCTGCAGGAGACACTGACAACAACCCTGGCCGAGTTCATCCGCCAGATCATCATTATAATAGGCGGAATTGTACTGCTGGCTTTCACATCCCCGAAACTGACCCTGTTCATGCTGGCCATCTTCCCTCCTACCATGGTGCTTGCCAGGATATTTGGCCGGTTTATCCGGAAATTCTCCAAACAGGTACAGGCACAGGTGGCAGAGTCGAATACGATTGTGGAAGAAACCCTTCAGGGTATCCAGAGTGTTAAAACGTTTACCAACGAATATTTTGAGATTTCCCGCTACCGCAAAAAAACGGAAGAGATAGCTGCCATTGGCATGCAAAGCGGCAAATACAGGGGCGCCTTTTCTGCCTTCATTATTTTCGGTTTGTTTGGTTCCCTGGTAGCGGTCATATGGAAAGGTTCCTCCTTGCTGGCCAGCGGAGAACTGGTGGCCGGTGATCTTTTCTCTTTCGTCATCTATTCTGCTTTTGTAGGGGGAACTATTGGTGGGTTGGCTTCAGTTTATACAAGCATACAGAAGTTTATCGGGGCGACGGAGGACCTGTTTACCATTTTCAACGAGCAGGAAGAGGAGATCATCGAGCAGGTGGAACCTGCAACGGAAGATGAACTGAAAGGCAACATCGAATTCCGGAACCTGACCTTTGCGTACCCGTCACGACCGGAAGAAAATGTGCTGAAAAATATCAACCTGACCATCAAAGCCAACCAGATGGTCGCCCTGGTAGGGGCCAGCGGCGCAGGAAAATCGACAATTGCCACCCTGATCCTGCGACTGCACGAGACAATACCCGGGACCATATTTTTCGACGGAAAGGAATGCAGTTCGTTTCGGCTGTCGGCCCTGCGCAACCAGATTGCCCTTGTACCCCAGGATATCTTCCTTTTTGGAGGAACCATCCGGGAAAACATTGCTTACGGTAAAGAAAAAGCCACGGAACAGGAGATCATTGAGGCGGCACAGAAGGCCAATGCCATGGAATTTATCCAGCGTTTCCCTGAAAAACTGGACACGGTTGTGGGTGAGCGCGGAACACAGCTTTCCGGTGGTCAGCGACAGCGGATTGCCATTGCACGGGCTGTACTGAAAAATCCAAAAATTCTCATCCTCGACGAAGCAACCTCCTCACTTGATTCAGAATCGGAACGGCTGGTGCAGGATGCACTCGAAAAACTGATGGAAGGCCGTACTTCCGTGGTAATTGCACACCGGCTCTCCACCATACGCAAATCGGACCAGATACTGGTGCTTGACCAGGGCCGGCTGGTTGAACAGGGAACACATGCTGAACTGACCCAGTTGAAGGATGGAATTTACCGCAACCTGAGCGATCTTCAGTTCCACCTTCGCTGACATCTCAGCAATCATTATCTGAATAGTCCTTGCAGGCCTTGCAAACACGCCGGATCACCCTGAATTCAGTAAGTTCGATATCGTTGCAAAGATATTCAGGTCTGCAAGGCTCTTCGTGCATAAGATCAGTACTCAGATATTTTTTGTTGCTGTCCGAAAAAGTCGTCACTACAACAGCCTTTCCTCCCAGCTCTTCCTGGATCTTTACAGCGCCAAGAAAATTGGCCCCGGAAGATATTCCTACTGCAAGCCCCAGCCTGGCTGCCAGCTGTTGTGCCATGATGATTGAATCACCGTCGTGAACCGTTACCACTTTGCTGAGTTCGTCCAGTTTCACCAGTGCCGGGATAAATTCATCTGAAATACCCTGGATCCGGTGGCTCCCGATCCGGTAGCCGGTGGATAAGGTAGGCGACTCTGCCGGCTCTAGAGGGTAAACCCTGATACCGGGATTCATCGACCTGAGATATCTCCCAACACCCATAACAGTGCCTCCTGTGCCAACTCCGGCAATGAATGCATCCGGTACAATTCCGTTGTCATGCAACTGCCACCAGATTTCCTTGCCGGTGGTATTCTGATGGGCGGCGGCATTGCCTTCATTGGCAAACTGCCGGGGTAGAAAAATATTGGGCTGTCCTGCTGCTATTTCTTCTGTAATCCTGATACTGCCCAAAAATCCTCCCTGTTCTTTTGAAACCGGTATGATCTCAGCACCAAGACTTCGGATGATTTCCACCCGCTCCTTGCTCATCCAGTCGGGCATGGCAATTTTTACATGGTGGCCCAGGGCCTTGCCAATGGCTGAAAAAGATATTCCGGTATTGCCGCTGGTGGCCTCGACGATGGTATCCCCCGGTTTGATGGTACCTGTCTCATAGGCTTTCTGAAGGATATACAAGGCCATCCGGTCCTTTATGCTTCCAGTAATATTGAACTGCTCACTTTTGGCATAAACAACACGGCTTTCCCCCTTGTATTTGTAATGAATCGCCAGCATGGGCGAATTCCCTACCAACCTCCACAATTCTGTGATCTTTGAAGAAAGGCAGGGATCCTCTATCAGATTTTTTCTCATACAGTTACGGCAGTTTAGGATTAACCGGGTACAGGCTAAAAATAATATTATTCGGACAGGAATAAAATGAGAAATGCCGGATCCTGAAAATTCTTCAAAAACAAATCAATACAACAACCTGTTATGTAAATATTTATAATCAGTGACCCGCCGGAATGCCGGGAAAGTAATACCTCCCGTGGATCTGTATCTAAGCCTGCAAATAACTTCCGCTTAGGAATTCCCGAATACCGGACATTAACTTCCCGGATGCCATTTCCTATGACATGGACGCACTTTCAGATAATCCGGCTGAAGTAATCGATGGTTTTCACCAGACCCTCCTCCAGTTGAATTTTCGGGGACCAGTCCAGCTCCTTTTTGGCAAGGCTGATGTTGGGCTGACGTTGCATGGGATCATCGGAAGGAAGCGGCAAATGAATGATCCTGGATTTTGAACCGGTCAGCTGAACCACCTTCTCTGCCAGTTCCAGGATGGTAAACTCATTCGGATTTCCAATGTTTACCGGTCCGGTAAAATCATCCCCCGAAGCCATCATGCGGACCATGCCTTCAATCAGGTCGTCGACATACTGGAAACTCCTGGTCTGGTTGCCATCCCCGTATATGGTGATATCCTGGTTTTTGAGTGCCTGAACGATAAAATTGGATACCACCCTCCCGTCGTTGGGGTGCATTCGCGGACCGTAGGTATTGAAAATCCGGATAATTTTGATCTTTACATTGTTCTGTTTGTGGTAACTGACAAACAAGGTCTCTGCCGAGCGTTTACCCTCGTCGTAACAGGAACGTTCCCCGATGGGATTGACATGGCCCCAGTAGGTTTCTACCTGCGGATGCACCTGCGGATCACCATACACCTCACTGGTTGAAGCCTGCAATATCCTGGCCCTGGTCCTTTTGGCAAGTCCCAGCATGTTGATGGCTCCCATGACGGAGGTTTTCATCGTCTTGATGGCATTGTACTGGTAATGTACCGGCGATGCCGGGCAGGCCAGGTTGTAGATTTCATCAACCTCGATAAAGAAAGGCATTGTCACATCGTGCCGGACCAGCTCAAAATATGGATTGCTCATCAGGTGAACCACATTTTCCTTCTGCCCGGTGAAATAATTATCCAGGCAAACCACTTCATGGCCATCCCTGAGCAGTCGCTCGCACAAATGCGATCCCACAAATCCTGCCCCACCAGTCACAAGTACCTTCTTCCGTATCATAATTTCAATTTTTTATCCGTTCCCCGTGTTCCAACTCATCACTCATAACTCATAACTCCTGTCTCATGTCTCATCTGTCCGTCCTATGCAGAAATACTCAAAACCATTTCTTTTCACCTCAGCACGGTCATAAATATTCCTGCCATCAAAGATGACTGCAGATTTCATCAGTTCTTTCATGACCTTAAAATTGGGAAACCTGAACTCGGGCCATTCTGTCACCATGGCAAGGCAATCCGCTCCGATAAGCGCTTCGTAGGCATCTCCGGCATAGGATATTTTGTCGCCGAAATAATGCCTCGCCTCCTTCATGGCAATCGGGTCATAGGACCGTACGATGGCACCGGCATCCAGCAGTTTTTGAACAATAACCAGGGAGGGTGCTTCCCGCATATCATCCGTTTGCGGCTTAAAGGAGAGTCCCCATATGGCAATGGTCTTCCCATTTACATCGTTGTTGAAATGCCTGAGGATCTTATGGAAAAGCACAAGTTTCTGATCGTTGTTAACGGCCTCCACCGCCTTCAGGACCCTCAGTTCGTAATTATACTGGTGGGCAGTCTTCACGAGTGCCTGCACATCCTTCGGAAAGCAGGAACCGCCATATCCGATGCCTGGGTAGATGAATTTATTCCCGATTCTTGAATCAGAGCCGATACCCTTCCTTACCATGTTGATATCGGCACCAACGATTTCGCAAAGGTTGGCTATGTCGTTCATGAAACTGATCTTGGTGGCAAGCATGGCATTGGCGGCGTATTTTGTCATTTCTGCCGAAGTAATGTCCATGAAAATGATCGGATGGCCATTCAGCGTAAATGGTTTGTACAGGCTTCTCATCAACTCCTCTGCGCGAAGGCCTTCGAGTCCGATTACGATGCGGTCGGGTTTGAGAAAATCGTCTATCGCTGCACCTTCCTTGAGAAATTCAGGATTGGAGGCCACATCAAAGTCGACAGAAACAGCCCTTTTCCCGAGTTCTTCCCGGATCACATCCCCGACCTTTTTCGCAGTACCGACCGGTACAGTGCTTTTGGTCACAACGAGCAGGTAATCCGAAATGTATTTGCCGCATTGGTGGGCAACGGAAAGCACATATTTCAGGTCGGCGCTGCCATCTTCATCCGGCGGTGTTCCGACAGCTATAAAAAGCACTTCCGAACCCTCAAGCGCCTCCCGGATATCCGTAGTGAAACGCAATCGACCCTTTTTTACATTCCGGGTCAGCATCTCCTCAAGTCCGGGTTCAAAAATCGGAATGATTCCCTGCTGAAGGTTCTCAATCTTCTTCTGGTCAATATCGACGCAAACGACATCAATTCCGACTTCAGAAAAACAGGTTCCCGTTACCAGGCCAACATATCCGCTACCAACAATTGCAATTTTCATAGATGGTTT
>CAZDLO010000007.1:72820-74466 GCA_964506325.1 uncultured Tangfeifania sp. | reverse complement strand
CACAAATTCACGCTGGTAAATGAGGCGTTTTGTGTTTTCCACGGTAGGACCCTCGATCAACTAATAGGCAGTACCGGATATGAAATCTTTTCAAAAGAACAACTTGAAATTTTTATAACAAAAGACAATTTAGTATTTAATACAGGCGAGGTAAACATAAACGAGGAATTTGTTAATGCAGCGGAAGGTAAAGTAAAAACTGTTATCACAAGAAAGTCTTTATACACGGATGCTTCAGGCAATAATTTTTTGGTAGGAGTCCTAAATGATATTACCGACCGCAAGAAGACAGAAGAGGAAATCAATCTAAAAAACGAAGAACTTCGAATCCTTTATGCCGAAAAAGACAAATTCTTCTCAATCATTGCCCACGACTTGCGCAGTCCTTTTAACACATTTCTTGGTTTTACACAATTGCTGGTAGAGGAATTGCCATCCTTTACGCTGGAGGAGATTCAGAAGATTGCGCTGAACTTGAAAAATTCTGCCAATAAGCTTTACAGTCTCCTCGAAAACTTGCTGGAATGGTCTCAAATGAAGCGCGGAACGCTCATTTACCAGCCGAAATCCTTCAATTTATTGAATGAGATTCTACTAATTCTGGAATCAGTGCGCGATACGGCCAAAAATAAAGGGATTGCTATTGGTTTTGATTTTCCGGAGGATATCAGAGTAGTTGCTGATAAAAATATGTTTGAAAGTCTCATGAGAAATTTTCTGTTCAATGCTATAAAGTTTACTCCCAGGGATGGAAGTGTTTTCATTGCAGCAAACCCAATATCTGGCACTTTAGTTGAAATATCAATCAGTGACACGGGTATCGGAATGAACAAAGAATTGCTTGATAGACTCTTTACACTGGGGCACGATACATACCGTAAAGGTACCGATGGAGAAGCCAGTACTGGACTGGGACTTATCATTTGCAAAGATTTCGTTGAAAAACACGGCGGAAAGATATGGGTGGAAAGCGAAGAAGGTAAAGGTTCAATATTTTATTTTACAATCCCCCAAGATTCTGGTCCGGAAAAAGAAATTGCTGTGAAAACTGTCGTTCCCCAAAAGAAGGAAGCGAACCCAATCAAAGAGTTGAAAATCCTGGTTGCAGAAGACGAGGTAGAATCAGATATGTTCATTCAGGCGGTCATCAAAATATTTGGCAAGGAGATCTTTACGGCAAAAACAGGTATTGAAGCACTTGAAATTTGCAGGAATAATCCTGGTATAGATTTGGTTTTGATGGATATTAAGTTACCCGGAATGGATGGTTATGAAGCCACCCGCCAGATTCGCCTGTTTAATAAAGAGCTGGTAATAATTGCTCAAACAGCCTTTGCACAAGAAGGTGCAAGAGAAAAAGCAATTGAAGCGGGATGCAACGATTATATTGCAAAACCCTTTGGCAAGGATGAATTACTTGCACTAATTCAAAAGTAT
The DNA here is from genome assembly GCA_964506325.1 of uncultured Tangfeifania sp. GTDB lineage: Bacteria > Bacteroidota > Bacteroidia > Bacteroidales > Prolixibacteraceae > CAINVV01. Next base: position 73,029 of record CAZDLO010000007.1, on the reverse strand, counting down.
TTCGGGAAATAGTACGGAGAAAACAAACAAGTAAAAGACAGAAAATAAAGCACATGGCTATAGCATCGGCTATCCACAAGTCGGGTTTCGGTGCTTCGTATACAGGTAATTTGTATTCGAAAAGCAGTGCTTCGTAGGTAGTTCATCGGTTAAATCCTGCCCCGCATTCGCGGATATGTAATCCGTGCCTTTTCGACAGCCTGGATTAC
>CAZDLO010000007.1:33822-72720 GCA_964506325.1 uncultured Tangfeifania sp. | reverse complement strand
TCCTGCCCCGCATTCGCGGATATGTAATCCGTGCCTTTTCGACAGCCTGGATTACTCACCGGAATACTCAATCGATCCAGCCACTTCCCCGCTGGCGCGGATTACAAATCATCGCCAGTGGGGAAGGCCAGCTTTTCTTTTTCAAAGGGTTGTAGAGGCATGGATGGTAAACTGGTGCCGGCGATGAAGCGCCTGCTTCACAGGACCTAAAACAGCAATAATTAGAACAGTTCAGTGTAAAGAAGCCCTGTTTTGAGGTTGTTACAACAGGTGCGATGACAAACCACCAGGCAAGAATAATAAATTAAAAATCCAGGATATGAGCAATTCCGAGATACATGATCAGCGTATCGCAAAGATGACATTCTCCTCGGTCTATCCTTTGTACCTTACCAAGGTGGAGAAGAAAGGAAGGACCAAAGAGGAATTGAACCAGGTTATTGAATGGTTAACAGGCTTCAACACCCTGAAGCTGAAGGAACTAATTAAGCAGGATGTGACTTTTGAAACTTTCTTCCTGCAAGCCTCACTCCATCCCAATGCCTGCCTCATCACCGGGGCGATCTGCGGTTACCGGGTTGAGCACATCGGGAATCCCCTTACACAGCAGGTAAGGTACCTGGATAAGCTGGTGGATGAGTTGGCCAAAGGGCGCAAACTGGGGAAGATCCTTCGAAATGAATAGCAGGCAGGGTGCTTCGTTGTTCATCTAATGTAATACACCCCAATATTGTTCCAAGAGTGTCGGTCCGGGATATTTTCCATCATACCTTCTTTTTTTATCATTGAATGAACTTTTGCAGGCATCACATTGTTAACTGGTATCCGGCAAATCTGCACATACTGAAACAGGTGATCAGGACAACCAGCAGGAAGGCTTTGCCGCAACCGTTGATGGTATGGGTTTTAAATATTTTGATTTGAAAACCTCGTGAATAATCGTTCACAAAATGGGATTTATATATCATAGAGGATTGCCCCGATGAATCAGGGCGGGCTATGAGTATGTTCTGATATTCAATAATTTAATACTGAATTATACGAATGAATAACAAAATAGTATTGGCACTCGGAGTGGCGTTGATTTTTAATTCATGCAGGAAGGAAGACACAACGGCGCAAAGCAGCCAAACTGCCGGGAAAGATAAGAATCTTGTATACCCGGTTTCGCAATTGGATTCTTTATCGGATATCAATAAAACCACTTCATGGTACAATACCAACAAATCTTTCAATGAGCTTTTTGATGTTCAGCAATCACTCTACTGGGGATTTGAAGCTACACAATCAGGCCTTGTTCCATACAACAGAAATACCACGTCCAGCTGGTCGGCAACCAAGGAATACTACTGGAACGACCTGGGTACTTACCTTTACACCGATTTAACCGGTGACGGAAAAAAGGACTTGTACGCGTACTACTGGAAAAATCCATGGCCGACCAACGCCCGGGGATTGAATCTTTTTTCCGAATATGTGAAACAACCCCAAAAATACAACCTTCAAACCGGATTGACGCAGGTTCGCAAATGTGTGCTGGCTGATGTCAACAATGATAAATTCAGCGAAATAGTGTTGTTTTCATCAGGTTATGACGGTATGCCGTTCCCGGGCGATTCTATTGGGATTTTTTATCCAAGGCAACTGAGATACCAGCATCTCACCAAAGACATAGGCTATTTCCATGGTGGTGCCACCGGGGACATCAACAACGACGGACGGGTCGATATAGTTGGATATTCCGGTGGAAGTGCTCAAATTCCTGTTCATCCTGCTGCCTATATCAACAACGGTAACGATGAATTTATCCTGACAAATTCAATATTTAAAAATTTTGAAGGCAGTAATTTCTACACCGTTGAGCTGTTTGACCTTAACAGGGACGGAAAGCTGGATTTACTCCTGGGGTCCAGAGGTACCTTCATTGTGGTTCTCCAGGAAAATGGAATTTACAACCGACAGAATGCCATCAGTGTTCCACTGGAAAGCAGTCTCGAACCGATGGATATTGCCTTTCTGGATTTCAACAGGGATGGGATTCCTGACCTTTTATGCATGAGTAACAAGGATGGTTACAACGGCTATGGCATAAGACTTTTCTTGTATGAAAACAACAAGTACACAGATGCGACAGCCGATTATTTTGAAAGTCACACAGGTACCGGCACCAATAACTGGATAAAGTGGATACGGCTGTTCGATAAAGATTACGATGGTGACATTGATATTGTAGGAGACGGTTTCTTTGGAGATTTAACCAAAGTCAGGATTATCTGGCAAAATGAAAACGGTAAATTTGTGCGGGAAGTATACAACCGGTAAGATTGTATACTCTGCTTACCGGTAACTGCCTGCTCAAACAATCACCCTGTGGTTTATTCATCCCGGCATTGGATTATTTTTATTAACTTTAATCCAATCGATTAAGGCTATGGTAGTTTGAGCATCTCCCCGAACTTCAATAAAATGGAATCTTCATGATTTGTCAGGCACAAGTCGGGATGAAAAGATCTTCATGGCTGTTCAAATTGACAATTACAAACAATTACCTGACATGAAAAGCAATGCGAGTCAATTCAAGTGTTTGATGTTGGTGGCTGCCTCCTTGTTTGTCTCCATTAAAATGGCAGGCGGACAGGAGAAATTCAGTCTGTCGGCAGGAATTGGATACCCGGAGTTATTCAATGCCGGTATTCGATATCAGCTTAACCAGTCTCAGGTAGGGCTGAGTATAGGAGGATTCCCGGCTTCCGGGTATTCCGGAACCCTGGTGTCATTCTCGGGAAATTATTATTACCATTTCGCAGGTTTTTCAAAATTCACCGACTCGCGTCTTTGGTATGGCAGGATCGGATTGAACTGTACCCGGGAATATTTGTCAGAGGTCATTGATTCCTGGAATTCAAATTTCAGAATTGGAAGGGATTTCTATTTTGCCCAAAATTTCGGAATAGGTATGGATGCCGGATTAAACTATCATTTTAACAGCGACCTGACCGGCAACCCTGCCCTGGCAGTCGCTCTCGGAATAGGTTGCTTTTACCGGTTTTGAAAAAGCCGGGTTGGGTGATTTGCCATTGAGCAAGATAGTCCACTTAAGATGGATGATACCAGGGCTTTCCCTTCTTCCGCTAATTTTCAATTTTTTTGCTGTTCTGCAATATTTTCCAGCATTTCTATGATATTTTCCTTTTGGATGATCAGCATGCCAATACGCTCTTTTGATACCCCATTTCTAAGTTTGAAATCATAAACTGTATTTTTTTCGACGAGCTCTGACTCAAAACAATTAAAAATAATGGATTCATTCTGATCCAGAATTTCGGCCACTTCCAGAATATGGCTTGAAATAAAGAACAGGCTTCTTTTCACCTTCGCCAGGGAAGAAATGATCAGTAGTGAACCATCATAGGCGTCCTTGACATTGGTACCCCTGAACAGTTCATCAAAGATGACAACAAGATTTTTGCCTGTATTTAATTTTCCGACTACCTCCTTCACTCTTCGTACCTCTGAATAGAAATGGCTGTATCCCAGATTCAGGTTATCTGACAAGTTGATGGTGGTGTACAAGCCATCAAATATACTGGTTTTCAAGCTCTTTGCCGGAACAGGAAAACCAAGGTGGGCAAGATAAACCATGAGTCCCATGGTCTTAAGAAAAGTCGATTTTCCTGCCATATTGGGCCCTGTAATGAAATTCAGGCAAGATTTGCCATTGAAACTGAAGCTGTTTGATACAGGTTTTCTGAGAAGGGGGTAGTAGGCATCTGTTACCTCAAAAACCGGCTGGTTCTGTTCGCAGTATTCAGCCAGCGTAAAGCCATCACTTTTCATGATACCGCTCAGGGATTGCAGCACATCTATCTTATAGACCATATTCAGCAACTCCCTGAATTCCTCCTTCTTCGTTTCCCTGAAGAAATGATCAAGATTGTTTATCTGGCTGAAAGATAGTGATTTGATGCTGTTCGGTGGGTCGTTTAAGCTTTCAGTGAGTACATCTGACGCAATAAATAACAGGATCTGATCCATGTCGGCCGCCAATGAAGCGGGCAGGGGGAGCAATTTTGCCTCACGGATAAATTCATTCAGATCTGCCAGAAGTCTGATTATATGCATTAACCCGGTCGATATATTCCAATAATCCCCATCGTTTGAAATCTTGTTGAGAATCCCGTTGTACCAGGCATCGATGGGGTTGTTTCTAAGGGGTGACCTGTCCACCTTCAGATAATATTCGATGAAATCAATGTTTCGTGATACAAAGTGAAACGACAGGCTGTTGTGGTAAAAGAAACTGATCTCTTCTTTGCGGCCCTCAAGCAGACTTATCTCGGCTACGGGTGTCCTGAGCAACTTATTGAGCATTTCCTGTCCGCCTTTTGTAATGGCCCGGTTGTAAAATGAATAGATGGATTTTTCATCTTTCCGGTTGCTGAAAAGGCCAAGATCCGTGAATGTTTGCCTGTCAAATTCAAAAATCATACACTAGTACCGATGGGTTTAAGCGAAACTACATAGAAATCTGATATTCAATAAAATCTGGAGGTTAATAAAACTTAAATTGCAGTTAGGAACACTTTTTCTGAGATATTTGCCCGGCAGATTATCCCTTATTCAGGAGTTTTCCCCCTGATGCTATGATTTTTGGGTGTGAAAAGGATACTGCGATGATAGCTGCCGGACCCATTGGACCTTCTATTGGCCTTCATTGGTAAAAGGAGGATACATTCCGGGTGGCATCATCCTTATATCCATGGTGTTAAGACCGAATGGTGCAAACCGATTTTTCGGATCATCTTCCATTATTTCCGGGTTCTGATTTCTTGATTAATCATCAAAACCTGTTCTTTCCGGATTTATTTCCTGAGATTTCGATTTTTAAAATATTGGATAATAGACATGACTGAAAGTGCGACAATTACGACAACAAGCCCGATTCCAGCCCTGATTAGCCAATTTCGCCAATCCTCGGGTTGTTTTATTAAGGAGGAAACTATTATGGCGATGCCGGATATGATCAGAAATCCGGCTTGCAAACGATGATCTGACAGGATATTTTTCATTGAAGAAAATTTTTCAAATTCAATTTATTCATTTTGAATTCTGGTTCGGTTCTTCCGGCAAGAAATGCGATGGGAGAAAGATCCCGGTGGATCGCTTAAAAAACCTCGATCAGGGGAGCTTCTGCCAATATATTCGTAATCTGGCCGATAAATGTCTTGAAATGATTGGTGGAATTGTGAAAGTCCACTGCATCCTGGTCCACATACTCCTCATAGAAGATGAAACCGGCCGGATTACCAACTTCCTGGTAAAGGTTGTAAACCAGGCATCCTTTTTCAAGGTTACTGGCCAGGACAATCAAATTGGCATAAGATAGAAATTGTTCAATTGCTTCCGGTTTAACAGTTATTCTTGCATTGATTACTTTTTTCATTGAAATAAATTTTATGGTTGTCCGTGTGTGATTGTTTTATAAATAATATTTCTTTAAGTCGGTTTACCTGATAAAGTGCATGGCTTCTTTCTTTTCAGCCAATGGTTCTTCAACCAAACCTTTTGATGCTTCCTTCATTTTTAAAATCCATGTCATATTCTTGCCCAGCACGCGTATGATTTGCCTGCCTTCGACATCCTGTGTTACTTCGCCAATTTCCCTACCATGAATGATATTCCAGTAATTGGCCGTTGCCACGATCATTTCAGAGTTGGTCAGGTAATGGTTCATACTGTCAAAGGTGGCAGATCCTCCGGATCTTCTTAAGGCAACAACTGAAGCCCCAACCTTGTGGCGGAACAAACCGCCATTAACTCCTGCCACATAAAATGCCCGGTCCAGGAAACATTTCATTGTCCCGGAGATGCCCGAATAGTAAACTGGTGAGCCAATGATGATCCCATCTGCATCCTTTAACTGCTGTATCCATTTATTCAGATCATCGGTCTTTATTGAACACTCTCCATCCTTGCTTACAGCACATTTGCCACAAGCCATGCAGCCGTGGATCAGTTTGTGGCCGACGTGAAGAATTTCAAAATCAATGCCTTCGGCTAAGAGCACCTCACCAACCATTGTCAAGGCCTGGTGGGTGTTCCCATCTTTCCTGGGACTACCGTTAACCGCGACTACCTTCATCCTTTTTGTTGTTCAGATATCCATTTTTCAGTTGATTCAATTTTTCCATCAACCCATTGGGCATAGCCCCACCTGATTGCGATAAAGGCGAGATAGGTTCCATCGTAGACGGAAAACTTCGTTCTAATTGCACGCTCGTCTTTTCCGAATAATGCAGGAAGTAATTTTCGCCTGTCTTCAGTAAACTCATGTCCCTGTTCGATCCAGGGGTCGCAAGAAAAGGGATTTCTATCTTTTTCGATGACACCGCTGTTGCTGCTCATATCTTTTGATTTATTTGGTAAGTAGGTTTATTGACTGTTTAAATTTAAACATTTTCAATGTACCATGAGGAGGATTATTTTTACTTAATGTCTTATCCCGGCATTTTTCCGATTATTCAGGCTGCGTATAAAACAAACACCCTCAAGGTTGCCATAACCCTGAGGGTGTTTGTTCGAAAATTGAAAAGGACAGAGTCGGGCGACTCCATCCTTTTACTAAAACTAACCAAACTAACTAAACCTAAACTTATGAAAAAAAATGTATTACAAATATATGACTCCTTTCGTTTCTAAAGATTTAATTAAAGTTAAGTAATTGTAAAAGATCTGAATTTTCTAACCTTTTAATAGGCCCTGTATTAACTGAAAATTGAGGCAATTTTTGAAATACCTTCCTTAAAAGAATCGGAAGCTGAGGAAAACGCCTCTTTTACCTCCTCCCAATTTTCTTCCGTTGCTACAAGGAGCTGGTCATAATTTGCCTGCAGTTCATCCTTCTTTGCTTTTAGTTCGGCCAGTTTTTCAGTATATTCAGCTTTCATCCCGGCCATCGCCTTGTCTTTTTTTGCTTCAAGTTCATCAATTTTGGCAAAGACTTCATCAATACTTTCTTTCGCTTTATTTTTAAAAATTTCTCTTTCCATTTCAATTAATTTTAAATTAATAATCTGTTTCCAAACAAATACAGCGATACATCCTCCAATAATAAGTAAAGATAATTAAGGGAAATCAAATTAATTTGCAATTGGACAAGAATCTTTCGTTTGGGTTAGCCCATTTTAGTGAATCAACAGACATATTTCAAAGAAACACATCAATTGCCCTTGCCCATGAGTTTGTGTGAAATATGCAACCTATAACGAAAAACAGAGCCGCAATCATCGATTACGGCTCTGTTAAATTCATATTCAGTAATATTCATTCAAATCATACAGGCATGTCAGGCAGTGTAAACCCATTGTGATAGGTATGCTTGATCAGTTCTGCCGCAAATTCCCTGGCATTGATTGTTTCATTCCTGCTGATCCTGAGTTTATCGGTTTCCGAAATATTGGTGAAGTTCATATTCGGGCCATCCCAGTACATCACTTTGTTAAGTGCCTGCAGACGAACCGCCAGCACTCCCATAACCACCATCTCATTGAATGGGCCGGAAACACTGAAGTCGGATGCGGAAAGTACCCTGCTTTCCGGGCTTTCCTTGCAGGCACGGATCCAGTCCTGCTCATGGCTTACTGCAATACGGCGAAGTGTCTTTGGAACATTGGGAACCCTTCCTGATAGCAGGATCGGATCGGTACCATATTCACCGCAAACCAGGGAGTCTTTCGTTCCGTGGAAAATAACGCCTGAACTCTGAACCCTGCTGACAGGCCAGCTTTCAGGGTATTTGGGTTTGAGTCCGCCATCATGCCACGTAACATCCACTTCGGGGAATTTGATTTTTATTCCTTTTTGTTTTTCCCGTTTTGGATAGGTCAGGTGAACCATCTCAGCAGTTGGGGCACAGTCGGGCATCAATTGGGTGGAGCTGCCAATGACCTTGGTGGGGTACTGCAGCTTCATCGCTGTAAATATCGGATGCATGACATGGCATGCCATATCGCCCAGTGCACCGGTGCCATAGTCCCACCAGCCACGCCATACCCATGGATGGAAGGCCGAATTGTAAGGACGGAATTTGGCAGGACCAATGAACAGATCCCATTTCAGCGTATTTGGAACCGGCATAACTTCTGTAGGAGCAACAAGTCCCTGAGGCCAGATTGGGCGGTTGGTATAAGCTTCGATTTTTTTCACTTCACCGATTTCACCGGCCCAGATCCATTCACAAGCCAGCCTTACACCTTCTGCAGAGGATCCCTGGTTACCCATTTGGGTGGCGACTTTGTATTTGGCGGCCAATTTTGTAAGCAGTCGTGATTCATAAACACTGTGCGTCAGTGGCTTTTGGCAATAAACATGTTTGCCAAGGGTGATGGCGTGAGCGGAAGGACCTGCATGGTTATGGTCGGAAGTTGCAACCATCACTGCATCAATGGATTTCCCCATTTCGTCATACATCTTCCTCCAGTCATAATACCTGGCAGCTTTCGGATAGGTATCAAAAACCTTCGGTACGTTGATCCGGCTTACACCCCAGTCGACGTCGCACAAGGCAACAATATTCTCTGTTGCCATCCTTTCGAGGTTGCCTCTTCCCATACCACCTATTCCAATTCCGGCAATATTCAGCTTGTCACTTGGGGCTTTGTGCCCAAGGCCTGCAATTGTGTTGGAAGGAACAATGAAAAGTCCTGCAGCTGCAGAAGAGGTGGTTCCGATGAAATTTCGTCTGGTAACTTTGTTTTCTTCTTCCATGCGTTTAAGATTAAATAGTTGAATTTTAGATACTTGAGTGTTTAGTTGTGGTGATAAGACTCTATTTATCTCAAATGTCGCAATAAAAATCAAATTTTACCAGAATTCCGGATAAAATATTTAACTGGCAATACAATCTATTGTAAGACAGGTAGCTTTACAGCAATTTGAGATCCTCTGAATAGTCAAATTGCAGATCTTCGTGGAGGGTGGAGAGTGATTTTTTAATTTTAAGGACTTGTCTCAGGTAAAGGTTTCCCAGGACTGAATTAAACGGCATAGAGATGCCTGACTTTTTAAATTGTATGCAAAAATGTATCAGGATTTCAACCTCTGTTTGTTTATGGCCTGAATATTTTATCTGCTTGTTGGCAAAGGCGAGTATTTTCCTGACAGTTTTCTTTGCCAGGTATGAATTGCTATTTTTTACCTCCTTAAATAGTTCATCCAGTTGCAATTTAACATCCTTGATATAGGTTTGTTCATCTTCAGACCCAAAAAGCAGGTAAGAAAGCAGTTCTTTGTTTTCTTTTCTGTACCTGGCCACCTGCAGACAGATCTCCTGCAACCGGGAAGGATGCAGTATTTGCAGTTCTGTTTTTATTTCCCTCAGCGATGCCGGTTTCATCTCAGCTTAATTGTTGGTTAATTTACGGACAGGTAATATTTGCACATGCCAATGGGAGAAGTGAATACCTCATAATCTATTGTTTAACAGTCTTTTTATTTGATTTCTTTCACTCTTCCAACCTCCCCCGTGGTAAGCTTGACTTTAATCCCGTGAGGATGAAAGGCGCTGTTGGTGAGAATTTTCTGAACGGTGCCTTCTGTGATTTTTCCTGAAGACTGGTCGTTTTTCAAAACAATTCCGACTTCTGCACCTTCCCTTATTTCAGATCTGTTCTGTCCTGCCATGATTTTCTGCTGTTTTTCCAAAAGTAACCACTTTTTCGGGTAAATCATTCTCCTGCATTCTCTTCCGTTTACTCGTTGAACAATAGGTAATCGGAAATCAGGCAGGCCGCACGCACAAATGCATTACAGTGCAAAATTATTTACTATTTTAATGGAGATTTTCCAAAACAACAAATTGAAACACTAACTATTTGAACTATTGCCATGAAATTAATCCTAATTGCTTGTATTTTAATAATTTCCTTCAGCTGTTTTGCCCAGAGGCCTGCGCAGGGCCCTATGTCTGACAAAATATATACTCCACGGGAACTTGGTTATTCCCTTACCTGGGAAGATAATTTCAATGGTAACCAGCTTGACACCACCAAATGGAAAGTCCGTGGCATAGGTAAGAGAAGACTGGACTGGGTATCAAAAGAGGCCGTCAAAGTGGAGGATGGTTTCCTGAAGCTGTATGCCCTTAAGCGGGGAGACACCCTGATGAGCAGTGCTGTCGGGACGCAGGACCTTTTTATGTCCAGGTACGGATATTACGAGTGCCGGGCGCAGTTGCAAAAGTCCCCCGGTGTCTGGGGAGCTTTCTGGCTTCAATCCAAGCAGATAAGCCAGGGGGAAGACCCTGCGGTATATGGTGCAGAGATAGATGTTATGGAGTTTTTCAAAAAACTCGGGACAGATATTGTTTCGCACAACGTGCATTGGGCGTACGGCCCGCACCAGCAGTCGACCCACGGAATGCAGAGTTACCTGAAAGGAGTGAGTGACGGTTTTCACATTTTTGCCCTCGAATGGCTCCCCGATAAATACATCTTCTATGTGGACGGTTACAAATTTTATGAGGTAACACAGGGTATCTCCCAAATTGATGAATACATGATTCTCAGCATGGAATTTCCCGGTGAGAAGGCAGAAATTGCCAAAACGGTCTTTCCAGACGTGTTTATTGTCGATTATGTGAAGGTGTATACGAAGAAATGATGGGGAGTTAAGAATTATGAATTATGAGTTATGAGTCATGAGTTAAGAATTATGAATATTGAGGTATGAAAAAAATTGCCAATGTGTTTCATTTCCTGGTTATTATAGCAGTTTTGGCTATTTTTTCTATGAAAGCCGGAAATGCCAGAGACCGGTCGCAATCAAATGTTTATTCCGCCGACATTGTTGTTTACGGAGGAAACTCTTCAGCTGTCATTGCAGCGGTAGAAGCGGTTCATTTAGGGAAATCGGTGTTGGTGGTTTCTCCGGATACCCATCTGGGCGGTCTTTCCTCCGGTGGACTTGGATTTACCGATACAGGCAATAAATCTGTGATTGGCGGATTATCCCGTGAATTCTACCACCGGGTTTATTTGCACTACAACGATTCTTCGGCCTGGACCTGGGAAAAACACTCAGCCTTCGGGAATAAGGGACAAGGAACCGTCGCGATGGATGGTGAGAACAGGACCATGTGGATTTTTGAACCACATGTGGCGGAGAAGGTATTTGAGGACCTGGTAAAGGAGAACAATATAACGGTCATGCGGAATGAATGGCTGGACCGCCAGAAAGGTGTCGTGAAAAAAGATGGAAGGATTGTTTCAATTGGTACGCTTTCGGGCAAGACCATCGCCGGCAAAATGTTTATCGATGCCACTTACGAAGGAGATCTCATGGCAGCTGCGGGGGTTTCCTACACGGTTGGAAGGGAGTCATGTTCCACCTACCAGGAGACTTACAATGGTGTTCAGGCAGATATTAAGGAGAGGGGGCATTTTTTTAAGGATCCCATCGATCCCTACAAGGTTCCCGGAAAGAAGGAAAGCGGACTGCTTTACGGGATTTCTCCCGAGCCTGTCGAGCCTAATTGCTCCGGTGACAAGAAGGTTCAGGCCTATTGTTTCAGGCTTTGTCTGAGCGACAATCCCGGGAACAGGGTGCCATTTCCCAAACCTGAAAATTACAAACCTGAAAATTACGAATTGGTGGCCAGGGTGCTTGACACCGGTTGGATGGATTGGTTTGCCAAATACGACAGGGTTCCGAACAACAAGACGGATACCAACAACCACGGTCCTTTCAGCAGCGATTTCATTGGAGGTAACTATGACTATCCGGAGGCGAATTATGAGCGGAGGAAAGAGATTATCAAGGCTCACGAACAGTACCAGAAAGGGTTGTTCTATTTTCTGAGCAACGAAAAGCGTGTTTCAGAAGAGGTCAGGGCAAAGATTTCACAATGGGGCCTGGCCGCTGATGAGTTCAAAGACAACGGAAACTGGCCCAGGCAACTTTACATCAGGGAGGCCCGGCGAATGAAAGGAGTTTACATCACGACTGAACATGATGTTACCAACAAAAGAAAGATCAGCGACCCGGTAGGGATGGGCTCTTACAACATGGACTCTCACAACATCCAGAGGTATGTCACCTCACAGGGATATGTTCAGAATGAAGGAGATGTGCAGGTCCACCTCAAAGGTCCTTATTCCATCTCTTTCGGGTCTATCCTTCCCAAAAAGGAGGAATGCGCCAATTTGCTGGTCCCGGTTTGTGTGTCCTCCAGTCACATTGCGTATGGTTCTATCAGGATGGAGCCGGTTTTCATGATCCTTGGTCAATCGGCTGCAGCTGCGGCAAGCCTGGCCATTGATAATAAGCTGGCAGTTCAGGATTTGCCTTATCAGACCTTGAGAAAAAAATTACTGGAACTGAACCAGGTATTGGAAACCGGGGTAAAATGAACTGACCAAAAGAATGGTCCTGGTTTTCCTTCTTTTCCATTTTTATGTTGCACGAAGGAGTCAGTTTCCTATTGCCCGCATCTTTTGATCCGGTTTGGAAGCTGTTGTAAGGATTGTAAGCTAGAATTGGGTAAAATCAAAATTGATAATAAAGACCTGAATACATGGAGACATGCAGAAAAATAAGCCGTATCATCCGGGGACAGGCAACTTCAGACGGGGCAGGTGTGCGCCTTACCAGGATATTCGGTTTTTACGAGCAAGGTATGCTGGATCCGTTTCTGATGCTGGATTTTTTCGGTTCAAACAAGCCGGATGATTACATAGCAGGCTTTCCCTGGCATCCCCACCGGGGAATTGAAACTGTTACCTATATGCTGGATGGCAAGGTTGAACACAGCGACAGCCTTGGCAACAGCGGTGTTATCGGGAAAGGTGATGTCCAGTGGATGACTGCCGGCAGTGGCATTATTCACCAGGAGATGCCCCAGAACCTGGGGGGCCGCATGGGAGGATTCCAGTTGTGGGTGAATCTTCCTGCCGCAAATAAAATGATGCCTCCTCGTTACCAGGATATTCCTGCCCATAAGATACCGGAGGTAATAATGCCCGGAGGGGTTAGGGTAAAGGTGCTTGCCGGTACTTTTGGCGGAGTCTTCGGTCCGGTGCAAAATATCATAGCAGATCCGGTATATATAGAAGTGGAAATGGCTGAGAACAGTGAGTTGTCAGTGCCTGTCAATCCCGATTATACGGTGTTTTTGTATCTCTTCGAAGGAGAGGCAAATTTAGATGAAAGAAGGGCTGAACTCTTGCGCGCCGGCACAGGCGCTTTGTTTGGGAAAGGATCCTTTGTTAATATATCGACCGGGGGAACCGGAGCGAGGTTTATTTTGATTTCGGGAAAGCCCATCGGAGAACCTATTGCCTGGCGTGGTCCCATCGTTATGAATACGGAGGCAGAACTGAATATTGCATTCAGGGAGCTGAAGGAAAATAATTTTATTAAGTAAACTGTTGTGACTGCTTAAATCTTTATTTGTCAACATCTTAAAGTAAGACAGCCGGGTTACGAAATTTTGTGATTTACCACCGTCGGTTATTTTCTGTAAAGTCCTTCATGAGTTTCGCGGATCAGATCCTCGACAGGAATCCCGGGAGGGCATTTTGACAGATCGATTTTCCTCAGATTTTCTTCAGTTGGAAAATGTCCCGGGAAATAATGGCCTTTCTCCTGGAGCATGTTGTACCGGTAAATACCAAAATCCTTCATGTCATAGCATTTCCAAAGCATTCTAAAACGCAGTATTTCAGGGATATTTATCCCGGAAGGATCGTTTTCCATGGCATAACCGTCAAAATCAGCATGGGGGATCAGCTGTTTCTGGTTGTCCAGCAGTATTTTGACCTGGTGGTCTCCGGCCGACATGGGCGCCGGGGCAGGGAAGATTCCATCCAGGTGGCTGAATTGGGCTGTTACCGGAAGACCGAAAGAGAGGGTATGAATGGTTTCGTGCCCCAGGCAGAAACGGGCGTTCCATTGTATTGGATGAAGAGGGGAAGTCAGATCCATCAGCTTTTGGGGTGAATTCGACAACTGTCCGCCCTTGTCGTTGGGAGAAATAATAAAAACACCCATGTCTTTGGTCGCTGCAAGGTCGATGGCAGGTCTGTTCCTCTGGAAGAAATAGTAATAATGCAGATTGACAAAATCGAACATGCCGGTTTCTATGGCTTTCAGGATTACATCCAGCGGAGCATGTGTACTGAAACCTACGTGTCCGATGATACCTTCTTTTTTCAATTTCAGCAGTTCTTCCACGGGACCCCCTTTTGCACAAGCGATGGAGAGCAGTTCCAGGTTGTTAATTCCATGCCACGCATAAAAATCGAAATACTCTGTCTTCAAAGCTTTCAATTGCAGGGCAACCATCTTACGTGTTTCATCCGCACTTTTCGGACTGCCTTTGGTCATCAGGAAGTACGAATCACGTTTGATCTTCAGTTCGTCATTCAATACCTGGCCATAGGCATGCTCGCTCTTGTTGTATCCCCATGCGGTTTCAACAAGGTTGATGCCCTGGGCAAATGCCTTTTCAACCTTCTCACGGCATTGTGTTAAGGTCTCGGCTGGAACAACATGGCGGGGTTCTTCATTCGCACGTTTAAACCTCATACCACCAAGCGTGATAACACTAACCATCTTTTCAGTCCGGCCGAAACGACGATACTCCATTTTTGGACGATAAACAGAAAAAGAGCTGAAATCCATAAGTTATTTAAATAGGGTGGCAAATATACCAACTAAACCTGAAATCCTGGGTCGCCATCAAGGATACGTCGATATGATTCTCTTTTGAAGATTGCAGCAGAAATTGAACAGATTAATTATCTTTGGAAGCCATGCCGGGCATAACTAACTATTTATCATTAGTTTCTCCAATAAAATACTTGCGATCTCGAAATGAGGGAATTGGAAAATTATTGGTGTTCCCGGCAGGATAAAAATAATTCACTGTTTATTATTTGGAAAAGAATTTTACCCCGGAAAATCGAATGAAGAATAAAAATTCACTGAGCCGGAGCACCTGGGTTTTAATAATAACCCTGACAGTCACAGTGCTGGTTTCATTTTTGAAAATATTTCATATCGCAGAGCTGAATGATAGTTTTTTAGCTGTTTGCAGGATGATTACCATACTGGCATTCGCCCTCATTGCCTGGAAGAAAAAATCCCTGACCATCTGGATTCTGCTGGGTTTGGTGGCAGGTGCTGAATTTGGGTTTGATTTTCCGCAGACCGCCAATTCATTGCAATTCCTGAGTGAGATTTTCCTCCGCATGATCAAGACAATCATTGCCCCACTGTTGTTTGCCACTCTTGTCAACGGTATCGCCGGTCATACGGATCTGAAGCAGGTGGGCCGGATGGGGTGGAAGTCGCTTGTATATTTTGAGGTTGCCTCCACGCTTGCCCTAATTATTGGCCTGATCGCCATCAATGTTTCAAAAGCCGGCGTCGGGATCAATATTTCGTCGTTAACCGGAAATTTGCCGGTCGCTGCTGCAAAAATACAGACAACGCAAGAGTTTATTCTTCATATTTTCCCGGAGAACATTGCCAAAGCTGTTGCAGAGGGAAATATCCTTCAGATTGTCATTTTCAGTATTATTTTCGGGATCGGGCTCTCCATGGTAGGCGAAAAACACAAGACACCGATGCTGAATATTACGGCCAGCCTGACCGAGACTATGTTCAAGTTTACGAACATCGTGATGTATTTTGCCCCGGTTGCGGTATTTTCCGCCATTGCCTATACCATTGGCCACATGGGAACTGACGTGCTCTTTACCCTGCTGAAACTGCTTGTGACATTGTATGTTGCTCTCATTGCCTTTCTTCTCCTGGTATTGCTGCCAGTTGCCCTGTTGTTCAGAATACCTGTCCTTAAATTCATGTCGGCAGTATCCAAACCTGCCTCCATTGCATTTGCCACGGCCAATTCGGAATCGGCACTTCCTTCGGCTATGGAATCCATGGAGGACTTCGGCGTTCCGCGTAAAATTGTATCGTTTGTCATCCCAACAGGATACAGTTTCAATCTCGATGGATCTACGCTGTATTTGTCGCTTGCAGCCGTTTTCGTGGCTCAGGCAGCCGGAATAGAGCTTTCCCTCGAAAAGCAGATTGTTATTGCACTGACCCTTATGCTAACAAGCAAAGGGGTAGCTGGAGTCTCCCGGGCCTCCTTCGTCATATTGCTGGGTACAGTCACGACGTTTGGATTACCGGTAGAGCCGGTAATGATCATCCTTGGCATTGACGTCCTGCTTGACATGGCCAGAACCGGGGTCAATGTTATTGGCAACTGTCTTGCCACCACTGTAATAGCCAGGTGGGAAGGTGAATTTGATGATGAGAAGGCCAACAGGTGATTTCCTACATACTGTAATTTTCCCTCATCTCCCTGATGTACAAATTATTTGCTTCCGGGTCGCCTGAAACTTCTCCTTTGGCCGGATCCCATGTCACCTTGCGTCCTGTGCGGATGGCAATATTACCCATGTGGCTGATGGTATCAGACATGCTTGCTTCATCCAGCGGACCAAGTTCCGGTTCTTTTCCCCTCACTATGGAGATGAACCTTTTTCCCATCGTGTTGTTCTCACCCTTCACCCTGCCATTGGCCTGTTTTGGAACATCATTGAGTTTCTTGTCCAGTTCGGGAATATTCGACTGGCAGGATGACCTGCTGAGGGATATCCAGCCCTTGGTGCCAAAAAATGTAGTGCCGTTGGATTCCTTGACAGCTTTATCTTTCAGGATAGTTACTGAAGCCACGTCCTGACTGATAAAATGAACCTGTAGTCCGTTGTCGTATTTACAGTTGAGGTCCCATGAGAGAATGTTGTTGTAAAGTCCGCCCCCTTGCCAGAACTGGCCGGTTCCTTCGCAGCTGTAGCTGCCGCTGACTTTTTCCTTCAGGATCCAGACCATAATATCCAGGGGATGTGCACCCCAGCCTCCGAGGAATCCTATACTGTAGTCGTTGTTAAACCAGGAGCTGTTGTTGGTTACACGATCCGGACAATAAGGCCTCATCGGGGCCGGCCCTGTCCAGCGGTCGAAATCAAAATCTGCCGGAACCGGAACCTCGTTGCATACCGGAACCGGAACATCATTCTTGCCGGGTGCCCAAACGTCCACACGCTCGATATCGCCGATCAATCCCTCCCTGATCATGTTATAACCTATCTGCATATGGTCCAGTGTGCGTTGCTGTGTTCCGTAATGGAACCTGACATTGTTGGCCTTTAACTCTTTGGCAAGAACCAGGTTTTGGGGATAACTGAGTCCCAGTGGCTTGGCCAGCATGATATGTTTTCCGGCCCTGGCGGCTTTTATCGCTGCAAGAACGTGCCAATGGTCCGGAGTGGTGATATGTACCGCATCGATGTCCTTGCGCTCCAGGATCTCTGCCATATCCAGGTAACTTTTGCACGCTTCGTTGGTGAATTTATTCTCCCTGTAAAAGTCGTTGATACTTTTGGCCGCACTTTCGCGGCGATCCCTGAAGACATCACATACAGCGATATTCATTGCTTCACGCAGGGGAAGGAAATAATTCATCAATTCATCAGTGCCCCGTGAGCCTACACCGATATGACCGATCACCAGCCTGTCGTTGGCACCCTTCCAGTTGGAGCAGGAGGTAAGTATTGTTGGCAGAATAGCTGTGCCGGCTGCAAGTTTGGCGGATTGCCCCAGGAATGAGCGGCGGGAGAGTTCCCTTTCATTTTTGTTCATGGTAGAGAGATTTGGATTTTATAAAACATTCAACCAGTTTATTTGAAAATTTAAATATGACTGCTATTTGTATTTTCCTTCCCCTTCCAGCATCCGGATGGTATACTTTAAGGAGAGTGTTTCACCTTTTTTCAAGGTAACTTTGTGGTCAAAGATGCAGGCAGGACTGTAGTAGAAAAACGGGATCAGAGGCTCATTGATGATATACCAGGTGCTGGTTGGTGGGGTATGCCCGGGATCCTGTTCTATGGTAATACCTACTTTTTTGCCGGTAAGACTTTGGAAACCGTAATATTGCCATGTGCACTTTGCGCACTGCGCACTATCGGAAGAAGCGCGTAGCTCAGGGGCGGTAAAATCCTGGTTAAACCGTACAGACAATCCTGCGTATCCGCCCTGGACTCTTCCTCCTTTGATGGATACGGGTGTCCGGTCAAGTACAACGCTGTCTGCCAGGACCTTGAAAAGGTGATTTTCTTGGATGATATAGCTTCCATCAACGGCAGGTGCAGAAACATGGTAATTGCGCTCTTCTGTCAGAACTGGTTCACCCTTCAGGGGATGGTAGCTGATCTGTAAAATAATATCTGACGAGAAATCCGGGTTGCGTACGGTCTTTGACCCCGTTATGTCTGTCGAACCCTCTGATTTGTAACCTGTTTTGGCTGACCTGTTCTCATTCAGGTATTCCCAGTAGTTTAGTCCGTTGATGTATTTCCAGCAAAACCACATGCCAAGATGCCAGGGGTGATCGGGAGGTGAGACACAGGTTATCGTGGTGTTGTTGATGGAGAGTGGATGGAAATAGGGTCTCCTGAAGCGGTCGTTGTAATTGAATTGCCAAACTATCTCCTTTTGGTTGAGCAATGCAAAGGTTGTGTCAGTTTCGCTCCAGCTGTAAACTGGCTTGCTTCCGGTTTTTTTCAGGCTCATTTCAGCAGGTGGGGGAATGGTTACTTCCCTGCCGGCACACCACTGTGCGGCCCTCAGGAGTAAGGTCCTTAGTCCGGAATTGACCAGAGCCCTTTCATCATGGCCGAGGATGGTGAAAAAACTTCTGCCTTTGCCGGTCTGGTTGACAAAAAGTGCAGGCTCGTCAATAGCGTGACCAAATTTTGCATTGGTGGCTTTCAGCGATCCAATTGCTGTTGCCCCCTTGAAGAGTTCGGTGTCCTCCCAGACTTCATCCATGATCTGAAAACCCTTTAATCCCCTGGTGATCTCATGTTTCTGATCCAACCCGTAAAGCCTGGCAACTACCGGTGCGTTGTGATGGGTTGCCTTGCCCCATCGCCCGATACCCATCCGGAAATAGTCGTCCCATCCGTAAAAGGAGGAGGCACCGGCATGGAAAAACAAGACTCCGCCACCTTCCGTGACATACCTCAGGAAATCCGCTTCCCATTGAGGACTTAACCTGGCGGCGTTATCGGGCCAGGTATTGGCATTACTGACAACCAGGTCGAATTTCTTCAGTGTGGCATAGGTCAGAGTATCCGGTTTTTCTGTAATGTCGGTTGTAAAAAGCTTTGCCTCATCAAAAATTCTGTTCAGCAAAGGGGTGGTTTTTTTCCATTCATGGTTATTGGAGCCACTAAGGATCAGTATTTTGATGAATTTTTTATCCTTTGTGACTGAAAAGGCTAAAATATTCGCCGAAATGACCGTCAATAAAACCAGGAGAAAGAGTGATTTAAACTGGCTGTTCATTTTAATTCGAATAAGGGTTCAATATCCCGATGTATCACAAAAGAGGGGAGAGGTGTTCATAACTTCGAATGGCCTGTTCAATGGTGCCACATTCGACGCTGAAGACAATATCCCTGCCGGAAGATTTCACGATCTCTATGACCCGTCTCCAGTCGACCACTCCGTCGCCGCATGCACATCCGACCGGTGTTCCTGTCACTTTGCCACGTTGTGCCTCACTCTGCTGCAGGCTGATGTCCTTGGCATGAAGATGAACAAGCCTGTGTTTTACCCTTTCCAGCCATTCGTACACATCGGAACCACCTGCGAGGTAACTGTTGCCGGTGTCAAAGTTAATACCAATGGAGGGTGAGGGTACCAGTGCATGAATACTGTCGAGTCCGTCAGGTGTCTTGCTGTATTGCTGGTGAGGTTCTATGCCGATTTTTATACCATGCCTTTCAGCAACCATGGAGGCCTCAGTCAGGGTATAGGTCATAAGCTGGTAATCCAATTCCCTGGTAGTCCAGAAAGGCTTCGGGCCTTCATCTGTATTGACAACTGGTGCCCCTGCCTGGCCAGCCCAACGGATGGCCATTTTCAGGTATTCGACGCTGATTTCAGGTTTGCACAGGGGGGTATGGGCAGATAATCCTGAAAGCTTCACCTTGTGTTTAAGGCAAAGATCCCTGACATACAACGGATCATCGTACATCGAAACTGAATGGAAATAGCCTGCTTCACTCAGAAGTTCCCTTCCCAGGTGAACCATAGGTTCAATGTACTCATACCCGATTTCTGCCGCTTTTGCTACGCCGCTGGCAAATGACATGTCGTGGTGCCTGACAAATTCCATGTTGATTCCAAGACGGATTATTCCTTTCATATACAGTATTTTAGTTGGTTATTTTGTGATATTTCAATGCGTATGTAGTAGTTCGGAAGGGTAAATTTAATTAAAAAAGTGATTGGTGAAGCAGTAGCTGGATTGAATTGTGATTACAGTTAGTTACGAAATGTACTCCCCGGCAACATCCGGGTTAAAAAGATTGACTTTTTGCAGGTATACAGGAAGATAATCAGGTATATCTTTTTTAAGTTTGTCTGCTTGTCAGCGACAATTATCCGTTTGAATTTTCCGGAAGTCGATTTTGAATATCGCAGTTCACAACCGGATGTTGCGGCCGGTCGGTCAGGTAATCCTTAAATTGGGTTCAAGGAGAATTTAAAACCTTTTATATCAACCGTGAAGGATTTTTTTTTAGTTTTATTGCATGGTGATGCTTAAATATTCACAACAAACATACTAACGTTATGGAAAGAAGAAATTTTCTGAAGAACTCATCCTCTGCAGTGGCGGGAATGATTCTTGCGCCGACTATTGTTCCGTCCTCAGTTTTTGGCAGCAACGCTCCCAGCAACAAAATCAATGTGGCGCAGATTGGATTTGGCCGCATAGCCATGGGCCATGACCTGGCCGAAACACTGCCGATTGATGTGGCTAGGGTCATTGCGGTTGCGGATCTGGATTCCAACAGGCTGGTAAAAGGGAAACAGTTCATCGAAAGTTTCTATGCCAAAAAAACCGGCAGTGCAAGCGCACTGGAGGTAAAAACTTACGGAGACTATCGTGAAATGCTTCTCAACAAGGATATCGATGCGGTCATCATCTCTACTCCGGACCACTGGCATGCCCAGCCGGCTATTGAGGCGACCCTGGCCGGGAAGCATGTCTACCTGCAGAAACCGACTTCACTCACAATTGAAGAAGGACGAATGCTTTCGGACATTGTCAGAAAAAAGGGCAATATTTTTCAAATGGGTACACAGCAGCGGGCCATGCCCCAGTTCCGGATTGCCGCTGAGTTGGTGAGGAATGGCAGAATCGGGAAACTTCATACGGTCAAAATTGGTTTGCCCGGTGATCCTTCCGGTCCGGAGGCACCTGAGATGCCGGTACCCAAAAACCTGAACTATGATATGTGGCTGGGTTCTACACCCGAGATATATTACACTGAAACCCGGGTCCATCCTCAGAACAGCATGACAGACAGGCCGGGCTGGCTGCGTTGCGAGCAGTTTGGTGCAGGCATGATTACAGGCTGGGGACAGCATCATTTCGATTCTGCAGCATGGGGAATGGATACGGAATTGACGGGACCTGTTTCTATCAATGCCATGGCCACGTTCCCTAAATCCGGTTTATGGGATGTTCACGGAGATTTCCTTGCCGTTGCTGAGTACAAAAATGGCATCACCATGCTCACCAGTGGGGCCTATCCCAATGGGGTCAGGTATGAAGGGAGTGAAGGATGGATATTCGTTACCAGGGGTGCCTATACGGCCTCTGCCAGTGATCCGGTTGCCAAAAGCAGGAGCAGCAAGGCCTTGGATGCCAGTGACCCCAAAATTTTAGCCTCCCGTATCGGGGAAAATGAAATTCATCTCTATCAGATTGAAAACCAGCATCAGAATTGGCTGGATTGCATCAAGTCAGGCAAAGAACCTATTTCTCCGGTTGAGAAGGGTCACAGGGCCTGCTCTGTTTGTTTGCTGACACATATTTCCATGAAATTGGGAAGAAAGTTAACCTGGGATCCTGACATTGAAAAATTTACAGGAGACGACGAAGCCAATAAGATGCTCTCCCGTTCACAGAGGTTTCCCTATGGAACAACCAACATTAAATTGTAATTTTCAGCGTTTAGGTAGGTGGCTAATTATATTTAACAGGCATTTTAACAGTAATTTACCGTTATTACAAATAATTTCATGAGAGCGTATAAATTCTTTATAGTTCTTCTATTGCTGGCAAATTTTACCCTTTTACTCCGGGCAGCAAAGATTACGGCAGTGAAAGTTGGTTCAAAGATCAATGTATCCATCGATGGCAAATACTTTACCAGCTATATTTTTTCGGGGGATGAGAAATATCCGTTTTTCTATCCGGTAAACGGGCCACTATCAGGAGGCTCTGTTACCTCCATGCGGAACGGTGAATATCCGCATCACAGTTCCCTCTTTTTTGGCTGCGACCAGGTGAATGGCGGAAATTTCTGGCAGGAAGGTCTGGAGCGGGGCAGGATTATTTCGGTAAATGCCGAAATAATGAAAGAAGGAGCTGATACTGTTGTGATTTCTGATGAATGTATTTGGAGCAGGCCCGGAGCTGCGAGTCCGGTAAAGGATTCGAGGAAATATATCGTTACAGCCCCTTCTGCCAGTGTCAGGCAGATCGATGTTGAGATAACGATGGAGATGCTGATGGATGTTCATATTAGAAAAACCAACCATTCCCTTTTCAGTGTTAGGATGGCTGCCGATTTATCGGTCAAAAATGGTGGTTCTATGGTGAATGCTGAAGGCGAAAGCGGAGAAAAGGCCACTTTCGGCAAAAATTCGCCCTGGATGGATTATTTTGGGAAAAGAGGTGATACTGTTGAAGGGATTGCTATTCTGCAGCATCCATCCAATCCCTGGTACCCTTCTCCATGGTTTACCCGGGATTACGGATTCTTTTCACCGACTCCGATGTACTGGCCTGTCAACGGAGAAGAGACAATCATGAAGAAAGGGGAGGCCTTGTTGTTGCGGTACCGTGTCCTGGTTCATGGGGGGACTACAGAAGAGGCCGGGGTTGCAGGATTTTTTCAACGTTATAAATAGACCTGTAGACCCTCAGGGTTGTACCAACCTTGAGGGTTTTGGTTCGAAAAATGGAAAATCTGCAGGTAAATCCATGCCGTTCTTGTGCAGAATCCTGAATTCGGCCTTGCTGTTAAACCAACCTATCACTTTTTCCCGTTGTAAACTTGTCTTGTCAAGGGAAAGGCATGTGAGGTAGGAGGACCACGGATAATCCATTGCTTTTTCAGTAAACCTGTGATGCACCGGGTTGTTGTGTATATAGACTACTAAATTTCGGAAATAGTCCCTGTCCTTGATGATTTTTCTTCTGAATGGATGTTCAAAAAGGCTTCCTGTGCGTAAGCAGTACTTATTCATAGCTTTCGAATAGGAATTAAAAAAATTAGAAAAATACTGATGCAATTGTTTTGAGGGATTAGCTGATTTCACTCCACCTTTATTGAAACAGATTTCTGTCTTCTCCTTGATCTTTACCAGGAAATGAAAGTGGTTTGGCATTAATACCCACGCATAGGTCTCTGCAACAGCCTGTATATGTTTATCATACAGTCTTAAAAAGTGCTCGTAATTGTCAGGATCCCGAAACAAATTGCAGCTATTGATTCCACGGTTATAGATGTGGTAATAGCTTCCATGGGAGAGGGGTTCATGGTTATTCATACTCTGTTATGCCTTAATTTATTTTAGGGAAACAATTCTCTTACCGGTTAAGAAGTAACACAGTAATCAGGTTGTTATTAAATTTAAGGCAATTCCGGGACATTAACGAATAATAAACCCTCAAGGTTATTACAACCTTGAGGGTTTATGTTCGAAAAAAAATAAAGCGAACCGGATGCAGGTTCCTTATTTGGTAATCTTCATTTCGTTCAGCAAATATCCTGCCCCGCCAAATTTGTCCATGATGAAGAGGGTATAGCGGATATCTACGTTGATACACCGCTGAAGCGAAGGTTCAAATATGATATCGCTGCTCATTGATTCCCAGTTTCCATCAAAAGCGGTTCCGATGAGTTCGCCCCTGGCATTCACAACAGGACTGCCTGAATTGCCACCTGTAATATCATTGTTGGTGAGGAATGCAACAGGCATTCTACCATCTTTCATGCCGTACTGACCGAAATCTTTTGCATTGTACAGCTCTTTCAGCTTAGCCGGGACCACAAATTCCCAGTTGTCAGGGTCCTCTTTTTGCATTACACCATCCAGGGTGGTTACATAATCGAAGATTACACCATCTTTCGGAGAATAATTCATGACTTTTCCATAGGTCAGACGCATGGTTGAATTGGCATCAGGATAAATCGGCTGCCCTGCTTTCATTTCCAGCATCCCTGCAATATATTGTTTTTGCCCTTTTGCATACAGGGTGCGGTATTGCTCAATTTCCCTGCTGTATTTCATCATGGATTCACTGATATTTTTCCCTGTAATGTAGGCGAGATCCTGCTCCATTGCTTTTTTGTCGCCAGCCTGTGCTGCTTTCAGCTTTTCCTCTGATACAAATACCGACTGAGTGAACATGGCATCTACATAGACATCAATATTCCCCTGGTAATTGGCATCAATGGTCTTATAAAAATCCGGAAGATCTGCTGCCGGAACTTTTTCCCTGAAAAGTCTGATCAGTGCTTTTGCTACTTTTTTGTCGGTTGAAACACTATAGTCCTTGTAGAAATCAGCCGGTGAGAAGGAAAAACCGGGCCTTCCGCCACCACGGGCATCTCCCGGACCTCTTTCAGTTCTGGGACCGAAACGTGTGGCGGCAGAGGTGAGTTCAATATTACTCAAAGCCTCAGTGTAATATTTCAGGATTGACTGAAGTTTGGCCCTTCCTTCAATAGCGGATTTCACATCCGCCAGTGCAGTGCCATACTTAGCTGTACGTGCCTGGTCTGCGGCAACCCATTCAGTGAAGGCATTCTCTTCAGCAGCTCTTCTTTCGTAAACCTTTAATTTGGTGAAGGTCTCATTCATTCCAATGGCTTTTTTCCAGTAATTGGATGAGCCGGAGTATTTACTGGAATATTGAAGCCTGATTTTTGGATCTGCTTCCATATCTGCCATTAATACCTCCTGCCTGATACCCCTGATCAGTATTGTTAAGGCATTTGTAATTTCACTGGTCTCCTTTACTTCATAAGAGGTCATGAACCGATTGGTTCTGCCAGGATAACCTATGATCATCGAAGGATCATCCTGTTTTACTCCCTTCAGGGAAATTGCCAGGAATTTCTTCGGCTGGTAAGGCACATTGTCTTTGGAATATTCAGAGGGATTGTTGTCTTTGCCGACATAAATACGGAACATACTGAAATCGCCTGTATGACGTGGCCACATCCAGTTGTCTGTGTCAGCCCCGAATTTCCCGATGGAAGATGGCGGTGCTCCGACAAAGCGGATATCGCTGTAGGTCTTGGTAATTACAAGGTAGTATTGGTTGTCGCCAAAAAAGGATACAACACGTGCCCTCAGGTATTTATTCTCTCCGACTGCCTTTTTTGTCAGTTCTGCGGAAATTTTTACCAGGGCCTCTTCCCGGGTTTTGGGATCTGTAGCAGCAGCTGTTGCATCCGTTATCTTACTTGTTACGTCTTCGAAACGGTCAAGGAATGTGACAAACAATCCTTTTACAGGGAGTTCTTCATTACGGTTCATAGCCCAGTAGCCATTCTGCAGGTAATCGTGGTCAACAGTGCTTAATTTCTGAATCGATCCGTAGCCACAGTGATGGTTGGTCAGAACCAGCCCTTCCCTTGAAATCAATTCGGCAGTGCAGCCACCCCCAAATTGCATGACTGCATCCTTCAGGCTGGTTTTGTTGATGTCGTAAATATCTTTGGCAGAAAGTTTAAAACCCAGTTCTGACATTTGCTTGCTGTTAAGCTTCTGAATAAGTGGCAGCATCCACATTCCTTCATCTGCTCTCATTGATCCCACAAAAAGGATGAGGGATGCGAGAACCAATAATCCTGACTTTTTAAGGTTGATCATCTTTAGTTTATTTTGGTTGTATTAAGTGATTCTATAACTGTCAATAATAGCAAAATTGTGCAAAGTAAAAAATGAGATATGTACACTTTTGTGACAATTCCCTGAGGGCACAGAACTCATTTTCTGTCTTTGTTGTCATCCTTTATTCTGAATATACAGGATCAGACCAATCCGGTAATGCAGGCTGTCCTCCTGTCTAATTCAGTCATATCGCACTGGTCCGCATGATAATAAGCAGATGGAAGCAGATATGCCATATGAAAAGGAACCTCATCATTCCCAATACCCAACCCCTCATTGTCGGTTGGAACCAACTGGTCGGAAGGCTAATTTCCCGGAAAATGCTCCATTCTCTTTCAAGTCATTCCCGGAATTGGTTACAGGGGAAAGGCAGGTAGCCAATACCGGGAATCAGGTTGCACTTCGTTGTTTGATTGAAATAGCCTGTCTGCCAGTTTGTTGAAAGAAAATTTCTGGATACAAAAGCCTTCAAGACAGACACCTGTACGATGATTCTTCCGTTTCAATCAGGTTTGTTGAGTAAAATCCTGTCTCCCTCCTTAAGGCCGCTTTTGATCACAACAAATTTCTCATTCTGAGTTCCGCTTTCCACCTCCCTTATGCTGACACCGCCAAAATCTTTCAGATAGACATATGGCTTAGCATCTTCAGTAAAGAGTGCTGAGCGCGGAATGACAAGCACATTGTCTTCCCGTGAAATAATTATTTCATTGTTGGTGGTCATGGCCGGTTTAATTTTCTTGTTGTCACTGGAAATTCTGATGTTGACTTTAAACACTTTCGAGTCAAAACCTGTCATTTCTTGTCCGACATTTGAAATATTTGAGATCATTCCCACTTTTTCCTGGTTTTTTAGCGCGTCAATAATGACACGCGCGCTATCGCCGATCTTTATTTTTGCAATAAATATCTCTTCGACATAGGTTTCTGATACCAATACCGACAAATCGGGAAGTGTAGCAATCACGGGATTCTGCATGCTAACCCACGAACCCACAGTAAGCTTCCGGCTTCCACCCCTGCCAAATGTTCTTCCATAAATAAGCATCCCGTCCTGCGGGGCATTGATGCGTGCTCCGTCAAAAGCTTCCTGGTATTTTTTATCCTTCAGGGTATATTCCTGTATCTGGGCCCACATTCTGTCTATCCTGGTCCTCAAGTTTCTCTGGTTCATCTGGTAAGAGCGGTCTTTGGCCTCTAATTGTCTGAAGGTCCGTTCATAGGCCATCTGGGCTTTTCGTTGATAGGCAGGCGATTCATAGACAGACTGTTCCATTTCGATCTTTTTATTTTTCAGATCAAAAGCAAATTGCTCTATATCGTTGCGTAAAACAACAAGGGCAACTGTACTGTCAATTTTTTCATCATTGTAATTGAACAGTAATTTTTCCAGGGCAATCTTGTTGTTTTCCATAAGTTGCTTGATCCTGCCCTGGTCCAGCAATGCAACGTACTCTCCTTTTTTGACAATCGATCCCTCAGGGATCATGTCCTTGATCTGTGTGTCCCATATCTCCAGTCTCCGGTCTCCCATAACATCAGGAAGGGTGATAAAAACAGCCTTTTCGCTCTGAATCTCACCTTTGCAGGTGACAATGGCCTCGAAATTTTCCCTCTTGACTTTATAAATACCCAATGCAGGTTTAATCCTGAAAAACCACAATGCCAGGAGAAGCAGTATCAGGATTGCCGATGAGAGAATAACAATCTTTTTAGATTTTGACAGTATCATTTGTTCAGCATATTATCAAAGTCAACACCCAATTCAACATTTCTTTCAAAATCGAAAAGAGCAAGCTGGCGAATCAGGAAATAGGAGGTCCAATACTTCTGCAGTGAGCTTATATAGGCCCTCCTGGCATTCTCCAGGTCAGTTCTTGCCATGTTGAGTTTGGTCACATCCAGTTTGCCAATCTTAAAGCGACGCATGGTCACATCAAAGCCCATCTGTGCTATGGTATCTGCCTTTGCCGAATTGACTACCTGTTCTGACTGAAGATTGAATTCAAGGACGTTCATCAGTACAGATTGCTGAAAGTCAATTCTTTGTTGCTTTACAGTATTTACAACCACCTCCCTGTTTGATTCTGCCATTAATATCTGCCCTTTTCTTTTACCCCAGTCCTTGATGGGAACAGAGAGATTTATGAGGCCTATATTTTGAAACCGGTTCGGATTTTCGTACACAGTAGCAAGATCGATTGATTTTTGATTTAATCCAGCCGTGGCACTGATATCGGCACTAATACCGTTTTGAGCCTTTACCAGCCTGACATTACTCTCCTGCTCAAGTAACTGCCTTTCCTGCGACATTATTTCGGGATTGTTTTCCATCGATTTCTGAACGGCATCCTCCACGTTGATTTGTAAGGCAGAACTGATCGCTTTGGGAACAATGCAATCAATGAAAGTATTTTTTTCGATGCCCAGGAAAATGTTGAGATCCGATCGAGCCCTGAGAAGTCCCTGGTTGGCCCTGGTCACGGCAATGCGTGAATTCATCAGGTTAAGCTCGAAATTCAGCAGCTCGTCCTGGGTTAAGGTCCCGACCTGGTAGCGGCCTTTTCCGATCTGGTACAAAGTGTCTGAATTGGCCAGGTTCGTTGTGGCAATATTGAGCTCAATCTGGGCATCTACAAGTCCGAAGAACTTGCTGGTGGTCTTTATGGCGATATCTTCCCTCGACTGAATGAATTTTTTCCTGGCAGTCTCAAATTTGAGCGGTTCAATTTTGGATTCCCAACGCAGCCTGTTATAGCCGTTTAATCTTTGCCGGTACCCCATGCTTACCATATTGGACGAGTAGGTAGTAGCCATATCGCCGATGAAGTTCTTAACCATGCCAAGGTCGGTACTGGCCGTAAAACTACCGCCGGTAAGTCCGACATTTTGTGTCATTTTCAGCGAGGCGCTCGACGTAATACTCTGTTGCTGTGTGTATTGCCAGCTCTGGTCTGTGGGTACGTAGTCCGACCTGATTGAATTATTGTAAGCAAATGGATTGGCACCAATCGATAACTGTGGCAGTTTATCGGACCTGTAATACTTGAATTCCCAATAGCTGGCAAGGTACATGTTTTGCTGCCTGAAGGCATCCAGTGACTGCCGTGATGCCATATCTATCGCCTCGGAGAGTGTAATCTTCATTACATTTCTCTGGGAGAAGGAGACCTTACTTGCTGTTATTAGCAGTATAAGTAAAAAAATGCGGATCATATATTTATTATTGTCTTAATGATTCTACAGGGTCTTTGTCTGCAGCCTGTTTGGCCGGAAGATAACCAAAAGTGATGCCGATGAAGACTGAAACTCCAAACGAGATAAATATTGAAAAAAGGGAGATTATTGTCTTGATTTCAAACACGGTCTGAATGATTTTTGACAAGATCACCCCTAGGATTACCCCGATAAGTCCTCCTGCAAGGCTGATAAGTGTTGATTCCGAAAGGAACTGGAAAACAATATCCTTTCTTGATGCGCCGATTGCCTGGCGGGTCCCTATTTCACGAATCCGTTCCATCACTGAGGCGAGCATGATGTTCATAATTCCAATACCTCCAACAATAAGGGAGATGCCGGCAATGGCTCCGAGTACGATGTTGAATATCTTCTTCGTCTTTTGCTGTTGCTTCAGCAATAATTCAGGAATACTGACTTCAAAGTCCCGGATGCGGTTGTGTTTTCTAAGTAGCATATTGCCTACAACCTTGGCTGTGGCTGTGAGCTCCTGTGTTTCTCTTACCCTGACGATGATCTTGTCCAGTTGGTTCAGATCTTCTGTCTTGCCGGTATTCTGGTTGCTGGCGCTGGCTTGCTTCACCTGGTCACCACGTATCAGTGCCCTGTTTCTGAATCTTAGCAGCATGGTTTTAACAGGAATAATGATGCTGTTGTCCGTACTGCTGATCGTAGTTGTTCCCCCTCCGGAACCAACAAAGCTTCGTTTTTCGATGACCCCAATGACCTGTAACCATATCTGGCCGCATTTGATGTATTTACCGATAGGATTTTCCTGGTTGAAAAAGATATTCTTCACGTTGTACCCAATGACGCACACCGGATAACCTTCTTTGGTGTGTTGTGTATGGAATAGCGTACCACTCTCCAGCTTGATGTCAAAAAGGCTGAAATACGTGTTGTCCGTGCCATCCAGTTTTACAGGACTGCTGATGTCGTGGAGTATGGCAGTGTAGTTAAAGGTAATGATAGGACAAACATCCTCGACTGTCGGGATTACCTCCTTGATGGATGCGGCATCCAGGAGGGTGAGCCCCTTGGAGAATTTCTTTTTGTTTCCGGCAAGCTGATTTCCTTCCGTTGTAGCGCTTTTGGGATCATTGGAACTTGCCTGGTCAGCCTGTAAAACAGGTGTTATAATGATGTTATTCACTCCAACCATTTTGATTTGCTCCAGGATTTCCTGCTCGGCCCCGTTGCCTATTGCCAGCATACTGATAACTGCCGCAACTCCGAAGATAATACCCAGGGCGGTCAGCAGGGATTTTACCCTGTTGGCAATTATTGCTTCGATGGCAATCTGAACATTGTACGAATACCGTCTGTAAAAGGCTTGTATCTTCATTGAAGGTTGTTTCGGTGTATAAGAGTCATGTTAAATAGAAGTTGCTGTGGCTGACTATTTTTTTTCAGGGAGAATAACTGCTTTCCCGTCCGGTAAACTTTGCTTTTCCGGGCTGTCCTGCCTGCGTTCCTGTTGTTTTTTTAACTTCTCCTCGTAAATCTCCCATCCGACAGTTGGGATTTCCTCTGTTTTTTCAGGTTCGCTCAGTAATACAACATCATTCTCAGCAACACCCTTGTTGATGATGATGTAATCTTCGTTTTCCTCTCCTACATCAATGATCTGCTTTACCAGTTCTTTCTTTTTCAGGTAGACATACTGTGTTGAATCAGTTTCAAATACAGCCTCG
Source organism: uncultured Tangfeifania sp. (assembly GCA_964506325.1). GTDB lineage: Bacteria > Bacteroidota > Bacteroidia > Bacteroidales > Prolixibacteraceae > CAINVV01. Next base: position 41,722 of record CAZDLO010000007.1, on the reverse strand, counting down.
GAAGGAACATACAACCTGTCGCTGTAAACACCGGTCTGAATAAGGTTGCCTGTGGTCATGGCTGGTTTCAGATCCGGATCGCTGCCGAAAACCCTGATGTTGACAAGGAATACTTTGGAATCACTTTTAGGCATGGGCTGACCAATATTCGCCACTGAAATAACTTCACCCTTCAACTCTTTATCCGGGAAAGCGTCGATACTGATGGTAACCTTTTGTGCGGTCTTAATTTTTGCTATATCTATCTCATTCACATAGGTCTCGGATATCATTTTTGTCATATCCGGCAAGGTGGCAATAATAGGGCTCCAGGGGGTAAGGACTGATCCGACCTGGATCTTGATGCCAAACCTGTCACGGGCATAAATCACCATACCGGGTTTTGGGGCCTTAATGATCAGGGCATCATAGAGTTTCAGAAGGTCATCCACTCTTTTCTGCTTAAGCCTGACGTCGATGTTTCGCCTCTCCATCTGCGAGTTTAACTGTCGCTGGCGCATGCCGAGGCCTTTGATATCCTGTTCAAGTTTTCTAGCGGTCTTGGCCAGGTCCATTTCCGCTTTTTTGATCACCGAAGGGGATTCATAGACAGACTCAGCAAGCACTATTTTGCGCTCTTCCACGTCTGCCCTGGAATTGGTGATCAAATCACGGTAATTGCTAAGATTAAGGCTGGAATCAAGCTTGGCATCTTCAATGATTACCTGTGATGCTTCCAGCTCCAGTCTTGCCTGGGTCAGAACCTCTTCAATCACTTTATGATCCAGGGTGGCAATGTATTGTCCTGAATCAACGACAGTACCCTCCTCGATCAAATCAGTGATCTTGATTTCATAGACCCTGACGTTTTGGGTGGATAACACCGATGGCAGCACAATATTTTCAGACTTTTCTGATTCAAGCTGACCTGAAGTATGAACTTTAACCTCGATGGCGCCCTTCACAACCTTGCAGGTAATTTCTACCTCTCCGGATTTCCTGATAAGGCTGAAATAAAGGAAGATCAACAAAATAACCGAGACACACGAAATGATAAAAACACGTTTTTTATCCATAATATACGGGTTGATGCCTTTTATTTAACTGAACTTTGTTTTGAGCATCAAAACAATTCAAAACAGGCATGATTGAAGTGATTATAGTAGTAAATTGACGGTACCAAATATAAGAATAGTAATGGTTGAAGTGCTTTACAATAAAGCGGATTTATGCAAATTTTTTGTTAAATATCTTTGTGCTTTTTATTTTTTTTGATGAATAAAATATTCTAATCGATTTATCCCTGCGATCTCAGGTATTAATTAACCCATCTATTTCCCCTGTGTTTTGTTTTTTGGAAGTGATGGTTTGTTTTGTGCCGGAAATCACCGCTTAATATACTGATGGTGCCGTCCACTTCCAGGATTGCCAGTTTTACTTCGCCGACTTTTTCCACACCATGTTCGAGTGCGGCGGCTTCAATTTCCTCCAGGCTGATTCCATTGAGTTTGAGATTATCCGGTATTGGATTTCCCTCGTACCAGTTCGTGGGATTTTTTGTTTCGGAACAATATTTATTTAAAATGAAATTCGTCGCAAAAAGTGCAAGTGTCGCAAAAATGCCTCCTGGCAAGGAGGTATTATTGCCGACCATCGTATTTTGGACAAGGTTACTGATCAGCAAAATGAAAACAAGGTCAATTACGGATAACTGAGCCAGTTCTTTTTTTCCGAATAATCTGATTGCCAGTATAATAAACAGATATACGGCAACCGACCGCAGTCCTATTTCCGGCAAATATGAGAAATTCATTGCTTTTTCAGAAAGTTAATTTTAAAGTTCTTCCCTAATACCCCGACAACCGGAAGATGGATTAATCCATACTTCGATTCATAAAGTGCCGGATGGTTTAATTCTTAACCTCGCTAAAATTGGATTTGTTCCCTGGTATCTGTCGTTTTATGAGGAAGATTCTCAGATTACAGGTCTTTGCAATTGTCACTTAATCACATTTGCCTATATTTGGGGCTCACAATCCCTGAGAAAAGTAGCTATGACCCAGATTCTGGACAGGTTGATAGATTTGCTGCAAAAACCGTTTCACAGTTCAGTACTTATTTTTGCTGTGATACTGTTCATCATACTGCTTGCCCCAATTTTACTCAGGAGTCTTAAAATTCCAGGAATTATCGGGTTGATTCTTTCGGGATTGATCATCGGCCCGCATGGACTGGGTTGGATTGAGAAGAATGCCGCTGTTGATCTGTTTTCAACGATCGGACTGCTTTATATCATGTTCCTGGCTGGTCTGGAGCTTGATTTGAAGGAATTTAAGACCAACAAGCACAAGAGCCTGGTATTTGGTTTTTTTACATTCATTATCCCCATGGCGCTGGGTTTTCCGGTTTGCCGGTACCTGCTGGAACTTGACCTGAATGCCAGCCTGCTGGTTTCCAGTATGTTTTCCACCCATACCCTGGTTACATATCCTATTGTCAGCAGAATGGGTATCTCGAGGCATGAAGCGGTTGCTATCACTGTTGGCGGAACTATGCTTACGGATACCGCGGTTCTGGTCTTGTTTGCTGTAATTGTCGGTTCCGTGAAAGGAGAAATCAATCACCTTTTCTGGATAAATTTCGCCATTTCAGTGGTGCTTTTCCTACTGGTTGTCTTCTTGCTGGTACCATTATTGACATCCTGGTTCCTCAAAAAACTGGAAGGAGAAAAAAGATCCCATTTTGTATTCGTTCTGTCGATGGTCTTTTTTGCGGCATTCCTGTCTGAAGTCGCCGGCCTGGAGCCTATCATCGGTGCCTTTGCAGCTGGAATAGCCTTGAATAAATTTGTTCCGCGCACTTCCTCCCTGATGAACCGCCTGGAATTTGTCGGTAATGCCATTTTTATTCCTTTCTTCCTCATTAGTGTCGGTATGCTGATCAACCTGAAGGTTATTGGAAATGGGAAAGCCGCATGGATCATTGCAGGTACACTGACTGTCGTTGCCATCATAGGGAAATACCTGGCAGCAGCCATAACTTCACTTACGTTTAACTTCCCGACGACATGGAGAAGGTTGATTTTTGGTATGAGCAGTTCACATGCAGCTGCCACGCTGGCTGTAATCCTGGTTGGTTTTAAGATGGGAATTGTCGATGAAAATGTACTGAACGGAACCATCGTCCTGATCCTCGTCACCTGCCTGGTAGCTTCCTTTGTGACTGAGAATGCCGCCAAGAAAATCATGATACAGGAAGAAGAATTTAAGGATCAATCCAGTAGTCAGCTTCTTGAACAGAAAATTTTGGTTCCAATTTCCAATCCTGTCACCATGGAAAGGTTGATTGACCTTGCAATTGCTATTAAGCTTCCTAAAAACCGGTTCCCGATTGTTGGTTTATCCGTTGTCGATGACGATCATACTGCCAAGACTAAACTGATTGAAGCGAAGCGGATGCTTGAACAAGCAATTATTCATGCAGCCAGTATGGATCAGAAAGTGGAGATTGTGACAACTATTGACCAAAAAGTAACTGGCGGAATAAAAAGGGTTGCCAAGGAGATATTTGCTTCCGAAATTATCATTGGCTTTGGGTTGAAAAATCAGTTTTCAGAAATGCTCTTTGGAAACAACGTCAAATACCTTGTAGAGAATACGGATATTGCGGTTTGGGTGGCAAGTATCCATGCCAACCTTAACAGCTATAAAAAAATTGTAATTGTATGTCCAAAGTTTGCCGATCGTGAATACGGTTTTCAAAACTGGCTGAGCAGGATTTTCCGCATGGGCAACTCCCTGGGACTTCCGTGTCATTTTCATTCCACTTCTCAGACTTATGAGCAGGTTGCAGCTTTCCACCAGCAGCAAAGGACAAATGTCAGGATAAGTCATTCTGAGTTCAGGGAATGGGAGGAGTTCAACACGCTGGGTCAGCATTTACAGCCTTCTGATCTGGTTATTTTCCCTTTGCCCAGGAGCGGTGGCGTCTCTTACAAGCTTGTGCAGGAGAATATTCCCAGGCTGATGGCCAAGCATTTCGAGCAACTCAGCTTCATCCTCGTCTACACTTCTTCCGCCGATGATACCTCTGAGCTGATGTTTTCGCACGATTTCGACAATACTATCATTGAAAAGGGGATGAGCCTGCTCAAGAATCCGGCAAAATGGGCCGGCAGAGTGTTCGGCAGGAAAAAGTAGAATCCAGAAGCCTTCGTGCCTTGTAAATCCTTTGACCCTGAATGGTTTCAGGGAATTTCCGCTGATCACTTTACTGGCAACCCAGACCATGTCACATCTGCTTTGAAGGCGGTTTTCCGCGTATTCATGTTGACAGCCTGGATGTGAAATGTGTCTTTTTCCTTTCCCGAGAGTAGTTCCACTTCGTCGCCCCAATGCATTTCACCCAGGAATTCCAGGGTAAATCCATCCAGCCTGTGCTCCCGGTAAAAGTCACTGTCGAAACAATCCATTACCCAGTCGAGGTACCGGGTGTTGTTGACATGGTTGTTCACGTCTATTTCGTTGTACAATATTTTTTTACTGAATACGGGCATTTCTGCCAGCCCGTTCAGCCTTTCAGGGAAGACTTCAACGGCATATTTGCCTTCATTGAATGGCAACTCGATAGAGAGCCTGTCGGAACGCTGAGGCCTCATGGTCTCAGCACTAAGCAGCAGCCAGCCTGAAACGCCTTTACAGATAATCTCGTTCTGCTGGTTGTAAAATAGAAAATCACGCCTGAAAAACGGACCAACCAGACTGCATGGCCAGGTTTCAATATGAATTTCCTCTCCCCATTTCGGCAACTGATCTATTTCAACCCTGATGCGGGACAAGGCCCAGAAGAGTTTTTCCCTGATCAGCGCTTCATATCCCGCTCCCAGATGTTGTGCATGATTGCCGGCTGCTTCCTGGAATAGCTGCATAAGACTTGTCGGCTTGATGTTTTCCTGAAAGTCTACCTGGTACGAGGTGATCCTGAAATTTTCTTTCCAGACTGGAGTCATAGGGTAATGGTTTGTATTCAATATTGTTTACGGAGCAATTTGAATATTCTGCGCGTAAAGTCGAAAAATATTCCTGTGTGCTTTGTCAAAGGTAGTTAAACTGGATTTGGAATCAAAAAATGAGTAACTTCGATCGTTTTCGATACTCCGTGATTGTATGTACCTTTGCGGCAACCTATAAAAGGAGCGATGGCAGAAACAAATTTTGTTGATTATGTAAAAATCATGTGTCGGTCAGGCCATGGAGGGGCGGGATCGAAGCATTTCCGAAGGGAGAAATTTGCTGCTAAAGGAGGTCCTGACGGAGGTGATGGCGGACGTGGCGGACACATCCTGCTGAAGGGCAATTCACAGATGTGGACATTGCTGCACCTGAAATACCGCAAGCATATTTTTGCCGAACACGGTGAATCCGGAGGTGCTTCACGAAGTCACGGGAAAGATGGTGAAGACATAATCCTCGATGTTCCGCTTGGCACAGTGGCCAAAGATGCCGAGACAGGAGAGGTGCTTTTCGAGATAACAGAACACGACCAATCCCAGATCCTTGTCAAGGGCGGAAGGGGAGGCCTGGGAAATGTTAATTTCAAAAGTGCCACCCACCAGACTCCCAGGTATGCCCAGCCGGGCGAGGATGTTGAGGAAGGCTGGAAGATACTTGAACTGAAGATACTGGCAGATGTCGGCCTGGTGGGTTTCCCCAACGCAGGAAAATCAACGCTATTGTCCGTAGTCTCTGCTGCAAGGCCAGAAATAGCAGATTATCCCTTTACGACACTGGTGCCTAACCTGGGTATTGTTTCCTACAGGGATGATCATTCATTTGTCATGGCTGATATTCCGGGGATTATTGAGGGTGCGCATGAGGGTCGCGGACTCGGACTCAGGTTCCTGAGGCACATTGAAAGAAACTCAATACTGCTGTTCATGATTCCTGCCGATAGCAAGAACCACAAAAAAGAACTGGACATCCTGTTGAATGAACTGGAGAATTTCAACCCCGAATTACTGGATAAACAGAGGTACGTTGCCATTTCAAAGGCAGACATGCTCGACAATGATCTGAAAAAGGAAATTAGTCTTGAGTTTGAAGGCATTCCGCATAAATTTATCTCATCTGTGACCGGACTGGGAATTGTTGCCTTGAAAGATGAAATCTGGAGGTTATTGAATACATAAAATTTATTTACTTTATAGGATCAAATTGTAACCAAATTAACTAGCTATGGGAGTGATACAGACAATATCCGAATGGGACAAATCTGCATTTCTGTACCTGAACAGCAGTCACAACAGCCTGATGGATTACGTGATGACGTTGTTCACATTGACGCCTACATGGTTGATGTTTTACGGCTCAATTCTTTACATCATTGTTCGCAAGTACGGGAGAAAATCAGTGCCGATTATTATTTCCCTTGCATTGGTCATTTTGCTTTCCGATCAGGTTTCCGGCCTTATCAAGCACTCAGTTATGAGGTTGCGGCCTTCCAACGACCCGCTTGTGGCGCCTATGACCCATATTTTTCTCTCCAAAGGCGGATTGTATGGTTTTGTTTCGGCACATGCTGCCAATGCATTTTCCTTTGCAACATTTTCAGCCCTTTTGTTTCGCAGCAGGGGTTATGTTGCCTTTATCTACGCCTGGGCTTTTCTGATCGCCTACACACGCATTTACCTGGGTGTTCATTATCCCGGTGATATACTCGGCGGTATAATCCTGGGCATATTCGTGGGATGGGGGATCTTTAAATTGCTGGTCAAAGTAGAGAAACATGCTTTTCCGGTACATCCATTTCAGCGCAACAAGCTTAACCTTAACGAGCTCGAGGTCTTGCTGATCACAGCGGGTATGATCATATTCTTTACCTTCTCCTCGGTGATGCTGCTGCAAAGCAACAAACTCCTGTAAAAACAGGGCGAATTGTCAGCAGAACAATTCAGAAAACGAATTATTACAAGCTTCTTGCAATCAATCAAATAAATAGGCCCAATAAGGCACCGCAATTGTGCCGTCCCGGGTAAAAAGAAAAACAGATGAATTACGAAGAAAGAATCAAGGAACTGAATTTAGAGTTACCCGCAGTATCTGCTCCAAAGGGTTTGTACCGGCCTCTGGTGGTATCCGGCAACCTGGCCTATCTCTCTGGCCACCTGCCCTCCGGTAAGGACGGGGCGCTGATCCAGGGTCAGGTAGGTGCTGATCTGACCCTAGAAGAAGGAAAGCAGGCCGCCAGGGCTGTCGGACTGGCCATATTGGCCACCTTGCGTCACGAACTGGGGACCTTGAATAAAATTAACAGGGTGGTCAAACTTTTCGGAATGGTGAATGCAGTGCCGGGTTTTGACAAACATCCATATGTAGTCAACGGATGCAGCGAACTGATGGAAGAAGTCTTCGGCACTGAAAACGGGGTGGGAGCCAGGAGTGCATTTGGTGTTGCCGGTTTGCCGGTGAATTGCCCTGTAGAAGTTGAGGCAATATTTGAACTGAAATAGTTTTGATTGTCAGTTTTTTTTCCAGAAGAACCGGCTGATTGCCTAGAAATTTCCGCTCAGCACAAATTCGTCAGTGTTGCAGAAGACCTGGCTGTAAAGGTATATTCCTTCGCGGTTGGTTTCAATCTTGCGGTTCAGCTGTACTACCGGGTGACCGGGAGGAACACTGAAATATTCCTGAAGCCTGGCGTCAGCGGTGATGGCCAGGATGCGTTGTTCACCCCCTTTTACTTCCAGGCGGTAATTCTTCCGCAGGACGTCGAACAAGGATTTATTTTCCAGGTTTCTTCCGATAAAGCGGGGGAAATTGATGTTTGGAATCATGGTGATGTCAAAAAATACTGGTTTGTTGTTCACCAGCCTGAGCCGCTCAAGATATATGCACCCTGATTCAAGTTCTACTTTTGACAGTGA
>CAZDLO010000007.1:0-33812 GCA_964506325.1 uncultured Tangfeifania sp. | reverse complement strand
CAGTGAAAAGGAGAATGCTTCTGTCCAGTTCCGAATCTCCGGGGATACAATAATTCTCGTCAGGAGGTTTTCTTTGCCCACAGCAGAGGTCGTCCCTTTCATGGCAAGTATCCCGACCCCCTTGGGAGCCCCTTTCACAATACTTCCTTTCCCCTGGTGCCTGACGATAAATCCCTCATTGGAAAGCCGGTCCAGCGCCTTTCGCACAGTGGGCCGGGTTACTTTGTGTAAGGCACACAATTCATTCTCGGATGGAAGAAGATCTCCTTCACGGTAAACACCCTCGTTAATATGTTGGCGTAATATTTCATAAACCTTGCTGTGCCTGGGCAGCGAGTCTGAATATTCCGCAGATTTATCAGTTTTCACTTTTTTATTGATAACTTTCTGGTTCTGATACACAAAGATAAAATATTTTTAATGTATAAATTGTATATACATCATTATTTTTAGTAATTAATATAAATAGTTGTTAATCAATCAAATAAAAAATATATTATTTGAATAATAAAATATCTATATCATTACTTGTATTTACAAGTTGAATTATTTAGCTTTGTCAAAAAAATATAAACATGGCTGTGACTGTGATCATGCCCAAGCAGGGGCAATCTGTTGAAAGTTGTATTCTGACCGAGATTCCCAAAAAGACCGGCGACAAGATATCAAAAGGCGAACTTCTGTTTGCTTATGAGACAGACAAGGCATCATTTGAGGAGTTTGCGCCAGCTGATGGCACACTACTGGCGTTTTACTACGAACAGGGCGACGAAGTACCGGTTCTGAAAGATGTTTGCGTGATCGGTGAAGCAGGGGAGCGGGTTGAAAAAGCAGCGGCTGATGTTCCAATTGCTGCAATTGTGGAAACCAAAGCTGTTCAGGTGGAGGAAAAACAAGGGGAGACGGCACAGGCTGGTTATCCCGGCGAACCGGCCAAAGGTGAAAGTGGTTTCATTTCTCCCCGCGCCAGGGCAAGGGCTGAAAAAGAAGGTGTAAATATCTCCTCAGTAAAGGGGACAGGGCCCAGGGGGAGGATAATAGAACAGGATGTTCTTGCATATCTTGCATCAAAGCCCAAAACCACGCCACTTGCCAAAAAGAAGGCGGAAGAGGAGCAATTGTGCACGGATTGCACTGGCAGCGGGCTCGGAGGTGCCATAACCGGCAAAGACCTGAAGCAGCCAGGTATTGTACAGTCCGATGAATTTGAGGTTAAAAAGCTTTCTAACATACGTAAACTGATTGCCAGGGCCATGCTCAATTCCCTGCAGAATTCGGCACAGCTTACACACCATTTGTCTGCCGATGCCAGGCAAATCATGCAAATCAGGAAAGTTGTAAAAAAAGCAGTTGACGAGGGATACCCGGCTAATATAACCCTGAACGACCTGATCTGCTTTGCTGTCATCAAAACATTGAAAAAATTTCCACAGGTAAACAGCCACTTCCTGGACGACTCGATGAAATATTTCAGGAAAGTGCATCTTGGCATTGCTGTTGATACAGACCGCGGACTGATGGTCCCGGTAATCCGGAATGCAGATGATCTTTCCATCCAGGGATTGTCCGGTCAAATGCGGGAAATAGCAGCTGCCTGCAAGAAGGGGAGTGTAAACCCTGAACTTCTTTCTTCTGAAGCAGCTACATTTACAGTTTCCAACCTTGGAAATTACGGAGTTGAAATGTTCACTCCGGTTATTAACCTTCCCCAGACCGCCATACTGGGTGTCAATACAATCCTGCCAAGGCCGAAAGAGCTGGGAGACGGGGTTTACGGCTTTGTTCCACATCTCGGACTGAGCCTGACTTATAACCACCAGGCACTGGATGGAGGGGAAGCCACAAGGTTTTTGAAACAAATAGCGACGGAAATCGAAAACTTAACCATTGAACTTTAACATTTAAGCAATATCAAGATGAGTAAAAATTATGATCTGGCAATTATCGGTGGCGGACCTGCAGGTTATGTTGCAGCAGAACGCGCCGGACACAAAGGACTTAAAGTAGTCCTGATCGAAAAAGGGGAACTGGGTGGCGTATGTCTCAACGAAGGCTGCATCCCAACCAAAACACTGCTGTACAGTGCTAAAATGTATGATAATGCCATTGGCGCTGGTAAATATGGCGTGGAAGCCAAAGAGGTTTCTTTCGATTTTGGCAAAATGATGTCAAGGAAAGAAAAGGTGGTAAAAAAACTAGTGGGCGGTGTTGGTCTCAGTATGAAAGAGAACCATGTTGAGGTACTCAAAAAAGAAGCTGTTATCAAAGGACGCTCTGCTTCAGGTATTTCCATTATGGCAGGTGAAGAAGAGATTGAAGCGTCCAACCTATTGATATGCACCGGGTCTGAGGCATTTGTGCCACCAATCCCCGGGCTTGGAACTCCCAATGAAACCATTCTGACCAACAGGGAAATATTGCAATTGAAAGAACTGCCCTCCTCCCTCGTGGTAATCGGAGGTGGAGTTATTGGAATGGAGTTCGCCAGTTTCTTCAATTCCCTTGGTACGAAAGTGACAATTGTTGAGATGCTGCCCGAAATCCTGACAGGTATGGACAGTGAAATGAGTGCCATGATGCGCCAGATGTATGCCAAAAAAGGGATAACCTTCCATCTTTCATCCAGGGTGACTGAGGTGAAGGGGACAGAGGTCGTTTTTGAAAAAGATGGAAAAACGGAATCCGTTACAGGGGATAAAATCCTTGTAAGTGTTGGACGTAAGCCTGTTACAAAAGGGTTGGGACTTGAAAGCCTTGGAGTGGAACTTGACAGGGGTGGCATAAAGGTGGACGAGAAGATGAGAACAAACGTCCCGAATGTTTTCGCTGCAGGCGACGTTACAGGCTTCTCGCTGCTGGCCCATACCGCAAGCCGTGAAGGTGAAGTGGTTGTCAACAACCTGACCGGCAGGAGCGACAGGATGCGCTACAATGCCATTCCTGGCGTCGTTTATACCAATCCTGAGTTTTCAGGAGTAGGTTTGACGGAAGAGAAGGCAAAAGAGCAAAACATTCCCTTCAGGGTAGTTAAATTACCTATGGCATACGCCGGTCGTTTTGTCGCTGAAAATGAGGGTGGAAGTGGCCTGTGTAAAGTTTTGGTTGGCGAGAAATATGGAGAGGTGCTAGGCGTTCATATGCTTGGTAATCCTTCCAGCGAAATGATTTATGGTGCCTGCATGGCTATCGAGATGGAAATGACACTCAAGGAAATGGAAGAGGTGGTTTTCCCGCATCCGACAGTTTCAGAAATATTCAAGGAGTCCGTTTTCCGGTTTTGAGTTCAAAGGGTTGTCAGGGCCATTCTGCCATTGTCAAATTGTTCATTGCCTGATTGTAGATTATATAAAAAATATGTGTTTAACCCAATTGTCAATTACCGATTGCCAGTTGTCAATTATTTATTATGCCTAAAGTTCAGTTTATTGATCCGAGTGTCGCCAGGAAAGCCGGCAGTATCACATTTAAACCGATACCTGTAAACCAGTACAATAAGTCTGTCAAGGAGGAAAAGAAAAATTTCTCCGGAGAGGAACTGATCCGGATTTACCACGACATGGTAGTTATCAGGGAGTTTGAGACTATGCTTAACCTGATAAAAACGACCGGTGAGTACAATGGAGTACCTTATGATCATCCCGGGCCCGCACACCTCTCTATCGGACAGGAAGCATCGGCTGTGGGAATGGCCTATACCCTGACAGTGGATGATTTCATCTTCGGTTCACACCGTAGTCACGGGGAAATCCTGGCCAAGGGACTTAGTGCAATCAATAAGCTGGACGACAAGAATCTGATGGAGATTATGGAGAATTTCTTCGATGGTACAATTTTAAAAATTGTGCGGAAGGACTTCAATGGCACCGTGAAGGAACTTGGCAGAAGATTTCTTGTATACGGCACCCTGGCAGAGATTTTTGCAAGGGAAACAGGCTTTAACAAAGGGCTGGGCGGGAGTATGCATGCTTTTTTCACCCCCTTCGGTGTATATCCCAACAATGCAATCGTAGGTGGCAGCGGCGATATAGCCGTTGGTGCCGCTTTGTACAAAAAAGTGAACCGCAAAAAGGGAATCGTGGTGGCCAATATCGGGGATGCCTCCATGGCCTGCGGACCTGTCTGGGAAGGAATCTCCTTTGCTGCCATGGACCAGTTCACACAATTGTGGGAAGAAGGCATGAAAGGCGGTTTACCCGTCCTGTTCAATGTCATGAATAACCAGTATGGTATGGGCGGACAGACATCCGGGGAAACAATGGGGTATGGAATGGCTGCCCGAATCGGAGCCGGAGTTAACCCCGACCAGATGCATGCCGAGCGGGTCGATGGTTATAACCCGCTGGCCGTTATCGATGCCTACAGGAGAAAATTGCAAATCTTGGAAGAGAAAAGAGGTCCTGTTTTGCTGGAAGTCCTTACTTACAGGTTCAGCGGTCACTCCCCGTCAGATGCCTCCTCCTACCGTTCGAAGGAAGAGGTCGAAGCCTGGCAGAACCAGGATTGTATCCATTCGTATGCAAAAAACCTGGTGGAAGCGGGTGTCTCTGATCAGCAGACACTGGATGGAATATGGGAGGAAATCAGGATACTGATGGTTGAACTTCTCAAAGTGTCTATAGATGAGACAGTTTCTCCCCGGATGGATATTCTCAAAAGGCCTGAACAAATCGGTGGAATGATGTTTTCTGAAACGTCTGCCGACTCAATGGAGTCAAGGAAGGTGGAAGTCAATCATGCCATTACTGAGAACCCACGCGTTGTTCAACTGGCCAAAAAAGAGAGGTTTGCATTTGATTCAGAGGGCAAGCCATTCTCAAAAATGAAGCAATATCAGCTTCGGGACGGAATTTTCGAGGCCATTATTGACCGTTTTTACAAAGATCCAACCCTGGTAGCCTACGGCGAGGAAAACCGCGACTGGGGTGGCGCTTTTGCTGTGTACCGCGGCCTTACTGAAGCATTGCCCTATCACAGGTTGTTCAACTCACCCATTTCTGAGGCATCCATCGTTGGCACCGCTATTGGTTATGCGATGTGCGGTGGCAGGGTTATCCCTGAAATCATGTATTGCGATTTCCTCGGGCGTTGCGGAGATGAAGTGTTCAATCAGCTTCCAAAATGGCAGGCAATGAGCGGCAACGTTCTAAAAATGCCTGTTGTACTGCGCGTCTCCGTCGGATCGAAATACGGGGCACAACACTCCCAGGACTGGACCTCGCTTGTGGCACATATCCCTGGACTTAAAGTAGTTTTCCCTGTAACCCCCTATGATGCCAAGGGATTGATGAATTCAGCCCTGCAAGGGACTGACCCGGTGGTATTTTTTGAAAGTCAGCGTGTTTACGATATCGGGGAACAGTTTCATGCCGGCGGAGTCCCTGAAGGGTATTATGAAATTCCGCTTGGCGAACCGGATATCAAAAAAGCTGGTAAGGACATTACTATACTTACCATCGGGGCAACCCTTTACCGCGCCCTCGATGCAGCAAAAATACTGGAAGAGAAATATGGCCTTTCGGCCGAAGTTATCGATGCACGTTCACTTGTTCCATTTAACTATGAGCTTGTGATCGAGTCTGTTAAAAAAACGGGTCGCATCATTGTGTCAGGCGATGCCAACAGCCGCGGATCGTTTTTGAATGACCTGGCAAGGAACATCACTGAACTTGCCTTCGACTACCTTGATGCCCCGCCTGTGGTTGTAGGGTCAAGGAACTGGATCACCCCCGCCTATGAACTGGAAGAGGCGTTCTTCCCGCAACCCGGATGGTTCCTCGATGCGATTCATGAAAAAATTGTACCGCTCGCAGGGCATGTGGTGGGTGAAAATTTTACCGATATGGAACAAATCAGGAGAGCGAAGCTAGGAATCTGAAAATTGAATGATGATGACAGGAAGTATCGAAAAAAATGGATTCTGGGCAAATTTTCCGGCGAAGGATGCCCTTTTGGCATGGTTCCGGAAAAATGGCAAGGGTGAGACATTGTCGGTGAATGCGCACCTGCATTCACCGTATTCGTTCAGCGCCTTCAGCGGTATTCCCCAGGCATTGGACATGGCTGTTGCCGAGAATGTCGGGGTGATGGGAATCAATGATTTCTATACAACCGACGGCTACAGTGAATGGGCTTCAGAAGCTTTGTCCAGGGGGATTTTTCCGCTATTCAACATTGAATACATCAGTCTGAATAGGTCGGATCAACTGGCAGGACTGAAAGTTAACGATCCGGGAAACCCGGGGCGGACCTATCTCAGCGGTAAGGGACTCTCTTTCCCCTCCAGGATGGATGAACCCTATCTCTCTGCATTGGCCTCGGTCAGGGATGAATCCAACAACCATGTTGCCGGGATGTGCAATAAGCTGAATCATTTGCTTCAACAGGTGGAGGCTGAGTTTTCACTGAATTTTGAAGAGATTAAGACAACAATGACCATGGGAATGGTGCGTGAGCGGCACCTGGCAAGGGCCCTTCGTGAGAAAGTTGACAGTTACTATAAGCCGGCAGAGGAAAAAAATAATTTCTACCGGGAACTTTTCGGAGGAAAACCATTGGCCTCCGATCCGGGAAACCCTGCGGCAGTAGAGAATGAACTACGTGGCAATTTGCTCAAGGCAGGCGGTCCAGCCTTCATACCCGAACCCCCGGAAGCATTCCTTGAATCCGATATGGTCTGTAAAATGATACTGAACCAGGGGGGAATACCCACTTATCCGTTCATGGCAGATGATGCAAACGGAAAGTTTACACATTTTGAGGAATCCAGGGAAAGGGCGGCAAAAACACTGAAGGAACGCAATATCTGGTCCGTAGAGTTTATCACCACCAGGAACAGCCTGGCAGTGCTGGAAGATTACGTTATGTATTTCCAGGGCGAAGGATTTGTTGTTACCCTGGGAAGCGAGCACAATACACCAGCGATGGAACCGGTTGAACTGTTTGCCCGCAAGGGAACAGAGCTTTCGCCGGTTGTCAGGCAGGCCAACTACCGGGGTGCCTGCCTGCTGGCGGCCCATCAGTACCTCTGCGACAAGGAAGGAACGGGGTATCTTGATAAGGATGGAAAACCACGGCTGGATCAGCAGAACGATTTTGTTACCATTGGAATGGCTTTGATAGAATACTTAAACAGGGAAATACATGCATGACGCTTTAGTAAACAGGGTACTTCCGGCTTTGCGGATGCTGGCTTCCGGGAAAAATGTACTGAATTTGAGGTTCGATGACAGGGAACTCTTTGCCCGGATCAGGGCAGAAGGGGAGTTGAGGGAGATTCCGTTCATTGCCGGTGATGCTACTGTTTTGGTGATGGATGAGACGATGGATCCGGCTGAAATTGTTTCAGATCTGGAAGTCAAGCTTTCCATGTGGAAGGATGAAAGAACAGGTTACCCCGATTACGTGTTGCTTAAAGGGATTGGATTAATTGCCCTGGCCCCGGATGCAGCACGCCTGGGTGCGATGCTGGGTGAACAGGTACAGGATTATTCTGTTTCAACAGGCAGGCTGGCCGGAAGGATTGCCATTGTAACAGGAGCAGCTATGGGATTCGGTGCAGGAATTGCCGCGAAATTGTTCCATGAAGGAGCCAATGTGGTTATCGCCGACTGGAACGAGGAGGAAGGTACAAAAATGTACCGTTTGTTGAACGATGAAGGTCTTGGCAACCGTGCACTTTATGTAAAAGTGGATGTTTCAGATGCTGTATCTGTTGAAAATATGATTACTGAAACTACCAGGCATTTTGGTGGCCTCGACTTGATTGTCAGTAATGCGGGAGTTTTGAGGGCAGGCGGGCTGGATGAAATGACACCCGAAAATTTCACCTTTATGACGGATGTCAATTACAAGGGATATTTTCTCTGTACCAAATACGCCTCTGCTGTTATGAAGATTCAGTCTAAATACCGTACTGATTATTTCACAGATATAATTCAGATCAATTCCAAATCAGGGTTGAAAGGAAGTAACAGGAATTTTGCCTATGCCGGCGGAAAATTTGGCGGCATAGGTTTGACCCAGTCTTTTGCCATGGAACTGATGCCGTTCAATATTAAGGTAAATGCTGTTTGTCCGGGAAATTTCTTTGAAGGACCGCTTTGGAGTGACCCGGATAAAGGACTGTTTATCCAGTATTTAAGGGCAGGCAAAGTCCCCGGTGCCAAGACGATCGACGATGTAAAGGCGTTTTACGAGAAACAGGTGCCTGCAGGCCGGGGTTGCAGGGTCATCGACGTTTTCCGTGCAATATTGTACGTCATCGAACAGGAATATGAAACCGGACAGGCAGTGCCTGTGACGGGGGGACAAAACATGTTAAATTAATTTGAATGGGAATCCCTGGCGTGCAGCTTCAGGGGACTCAAATATATTGGTTATGAAAACAAAGGCAGTACGGTTATACGGCAAGAAAGATCTCAGGCTCGAGGAGTTTGAACTTCCGGCCATTAAAGACAATGAGATCCTGGCAAGGGTGGTGTGCGACTCTTTGTGCATGTCGTCCTACAAGGCAGCCTCACAGGGAACGGACCACAAGCGTATCCCGGATGATGTGGCCGTAAATCCGGTCATCATTGGCCACGAATTTGCAGGAGAATTAATAGAGATTGGTTCAAAATGGAACAGCCAGTTCAACGTCGGCGATAAATTTTCGATCCAGCCTGCTTTGAATTACGCAGATGGTCCGGTGGGAGTGTTGAGCGCACCGGGTTATTCCTATCAATATATCGGTGGCGACGCAACCTATGTCATCATCCCTAATGAGGTGATGGAACTGGGCGCCTTGCTGCCGTTTTCGGGAGACGGTTTTTACCCTGCCTCCCTGGCAGAACCGCTTTCCTGTGTTATCGGTGCCATGCATGCCAATTACCACATCACTCCCGGTTCCTACATCCATAACATGGAGATAGTGCAGGGCGGGAAAATGGCGATACTCGCAGGGGTTGGCCCGATGGGCCTTGCCGCAATCAACTACGTGCTGAACCGGAAAGACAGGAAGCCGTCACTGCTTGTCGTAACGGACATCGAGCAGTCACGCCTCGACAGGGCTGCCTCACTTTATACGGTTGAATATGCATCTTCCCGGGGTATTGATCTCCGCTATGTCAATACTGCAGGTTATCCTGATCCTGTAAGTGAGCTGAAATCCATATCCGGGGATACAGGTTATGACGATGTCTTTGTATTTGCACCCGTTTCACCGGTGGTCGAACAGGCCGATGCGTTGCTCGCTTTCGACGGTTGCCTCAATTTTTTTGCCGGACCGTCCAATCCGGCGTTCAGCGCAAAAATTAATTTTTACAATGTCCATTATGCCTACACCCACCTGGTCGGAACCAGCGGAGGCAACACAGATGATATGAAGGAAGCCATCCTGCTGATGTCGGAAGGGCTAGATCCTGCCGGACTGGTCACCCACATCGGCGGACTGAATGCCGTGATAGAGGCTACGCTCCACCTGCCGGAGATTCCTGGAGGCAAGAAGCTGATTTACAATCACATTGAAATGCCACTGACGCCAATTTCTGATTTTGAGGAGAAGGGGAAAACGGATCCGATGTTTGCAGAACTGGATAAGCTTTGCAAGAAATACAATGGTCTCTGGAATATAGAGGCTGAGCGGTTTTTGCTGAAGACAGCGGTGTAAGAATCCGCATAACAGGTATTGGTCAATGCTGACAACAGGCACTATGGAAATATAGTGCCTGTTGTTTTTACCGCTTTTCCGGCAAGGCCAATACCGCATCCTCCTAAATTGAAAATTCCCCCTTTGCACTCTTTTCCGGTTTTCCATAAAAGTGTTAACTTTCCTCTGTTTAATGTTGGAACAATTTAAACCAGATGGAATAGTCTTAACGTCAATAATCAAATCATTTTGCCGGATCATTGATTTTTTTACTGTTTCATGACCAATTGAAGTGCCATGGAAAAAGAAAAACTGGATCAGATTTCTATTTCAAACCTTTACAAGAGAAGGAAAACAGACCGGGATATATTCCAGGAATTAATGCCGAATAAGGTAAAGGAGGTAATGCTGTTCGCCACGCTGTATGATTCTTATTCCATTGAAAGGGAAGGTCAGTTCTCGGACAAGATTTTTGGTGAGTACCTCCAGCTCAACCTGTATGCGGCACCACGTTTCACCAGTGTAAATACACCGGAGGATGTTTTGCCAACCCTCAACCTCAGGCATTTTGATCTGATCATTATCATGGCAGGTGTGGACAAGGAGATGCCGATAACGGTATCTGAAATGATACATGAAAACAAACCCAGGATTCCTATCCTCATTCTGGTCAATAACAACAGTGATGTGGGCCATTTTAAGCGGGCCGCAGCCCAGGTACAGGCAATAGACCGCGTATTCGTATGGAATGGAAATTCCAATGTCTTCCTGGCGATGATCAAATACATCGAAGACAAGCGCAATGTTTACAGAGACACCATGTTAGGGGGTGTCAGGATTGTCTTGCTTGTTGAAGACTCCATCAAGTATTATTCCCGTTACCTGCCATTGCTCTTTTCCAGCGTTCTGACGCAAACCCAGTCACTTGTCTCGGACGACTCCACCGACGAGCTGCACAAGATTTTTAAATATAGGGCACGTCCTAAGGTATTGCTGGTCAGTACTTATGAGGAGGCAGTAAAAATTATCAATGATTACAAGCATTACCTGCTCTGTGTTATTTCGGACGTAAAATTCTCCAAAGAAGGAGTCAATGATGAGGATGCAGGAATTGAGCTGCTAAAATACACCCGTAAAAGCCTCAAATACTCGATTCCACTCCTTCTGCAATCGCACGATATTGAAAATGCCAAAAGAGCTGAAGCCATCGGCGCAGGCTTTATTACCAAGAATTCGGACACCCTTGCACATGACATTCATGATTTTATCAACACGAAGCTTGGGTTTGGCGATTTTATTTTCAAGGACAAAAAAGGCAATAAAATTGCCTGTGCAAGAAATCTTCATGAGTTTGAGGAGCTGGTTTCAAAAGTGCCGGTGGAATCACTTCTTTACCATGCACGGAGTGACGGATTCTCAACCTGGCTGATGGCCAGAGGGGAAATCAACATGGCGGAGCGGATTAAGCCCTACAAGGCTGAAGATTTTGAGGATACGGAAAAACTGAGAGATTTCTGCCTGAATGTGTTCTCGGATGTAAAGGAGAAGAAGAACAGGGGAAGGATCATTAATTTTGATTCGACCCTGATAACAGGGAACAGGTACATTGTCCGCATGGGACTTGGCTCCCTCGGAGGAAAGGGCAGGGGACTTGCTTTTATGAGCAACCTTCTTGAAAACATAGATATGAAGGCTATTCTCAGCGGTATCAATATAAGGATGCCTGCAACTTCGATCATAGGAGCCATAGAATTCGACAAATTTCTGGAGTCCAACAACCTTTTTGACCTTGCCTACCGTTCAACCGAACAGGAAAAGATCAAAGATGCTTTTCTTGCAGGAAATCTGAGTATCTCCCTCAAGGATAAACTGATGCAGTATCTGCAGCATCTAAGTCAGCCCCTGGCTATCCGGTCTTCCGGGTTGTTCGAGGATTCACTGCTGCAGCCCTTCTCCGGGGTGTATGACACCTACCTGATTCCCAATAATCATCCTGATATTGAAGTACGGTTCGAACAATTGCAAAATGCCATCAAACTGATTTATGCTTCAGTTTTCAGCAATGATGCCCGATCCTATTTCCAGGCCATCAACTACAAAATTGAAGAAGAAAAGATGGCAGTCATCATTCAGCCTGTTGTTGGCAGGGAACACAATGGTAAATTTTATGTCGATATCAGCGGTATTGCACAATCCTATAACTACTATCCACACTCCTATATGCAGCCGGAAGATGGGTTTGCTGTTGCTGCCATCGGACTTGGACAGGCCGTCTCAGGAGGGGAAAAGGCATACAGGTTCTGCCCAAGGTTCCCGGCGTTGAATATTGGTGCCATCTCCGATCAGGTAAGGGATACCCAGAGAGAATTTTATGCTATCGATTTGACCCACAGTGAGTTTGATATGAATCACGAGGGTGAACTGGCCGCAATTCGCAAGTACCCAGTTTCTCAGTCTGAAAAAGATGGCGTTTCGGAACAATGCCTATCTACCTATGATCTTGAAAATGAGATCGTTATACCTGGAACGGGTACCAGGGGGCCGCGCGTTGTTGATTTCGCCAATATATTGAAATACAATCAGGTCCCATTGGCAGATTCCTTGCTGGTGATGATGAAGCTGTTCCAGCAGGCCATGGGTTCTCCCATTGAAATGGAATTTTCCGTAGATCTTAACAAGGGAGACAATGGCTGGCCTACATTTTACCTTCTTCAGCTGAAACCCCTCATCCGGCGGGAGGATCATGTGGAAATCGATCTGGATGAACTTGATCTGCACGACCTGGTACTGCTGTCACAAAGGGGAATGGGAAATGGTAGGATCAAGGGAATACAGGATGTTGTTTATGTTGACATCGAAAGGTTTGACCGTACAAAGACCAAAGAGATTGCTGCAGAAATACAGGAATTCAATAAAATGCTCTGCCAGGAGGATCGCAAGTATGTATTGATTGGACCAGGACGGTGGGGTACCAGGGACGAGTTTACCGGAATCCCCGTGAGGTGGGCCCATATCAACAATGCCAAGGTGATAGTCGAAATCGGCCTGCCCGACTTTCCGCTGGATGCTTCCCTTGGTTCACATTTTTTCCACAATGTCACTTCGATGAATGTCGGATATTTTTCGGTACCACTGGTGGATGGAAATGAGTTTGTCAATATGAAATTGCTGGGACTTCAGAAAACAATCCGGGTCGGGAAGTTTGTCAGGTGGGTCCGTTTTGAAAATTCACTGGAGGTACTTATGGATGGCAGGAAGCGGACTGCCTTGGTCAGAATGAATAACGAATAAATCAATCACGATGAGAAAATTGAGAATTGTACTTGTAGTCATTTTGGTGTTGATAGGAGTTTATTTGGCAGGGCCCGAAATGCCAAAACCTGTTCTGGACAGCAATATGCCCCTTATAGAGGGAAGTGTTGAAAATTACGTAACGAAGATAGAGCATAAACCAGGCATGTCAATCAGGCCCGGATGCGAAGCTAAAATTCTGTGGGCCAACGATTCAACCAGGCAATCAACGGAGTTTGTGCTATTGTACCTGCATGGTTTTTCTGCCACCTGGAGAGAGGGGTATCCTGTTAATGAGGAGTTTGCCCGCAATTTCGGATGCAATGCATTTTTTTCCAGGCTTGCCACCCATGGATTGGTGACAGAGAATCCGCTCATCGACATGACGCCCGACCGCTTGTATGAATCGGCCAAAGAGGCTTTGGCTGTTGCCATCAACCTCGGACAAAAAGTAATTGTCATGGGCTGTTCTACCGGATGTACCCTGGCATTGAAACTGGCCGCTGATTTTCCGGACAAGGTGCATGGTTTGATACTCTATTCACCGAACATCCGGATCAAGGAGAAAACAGCCGCATTACTGTCGGGCCCCTGGGGATTACAGATAGCCAGGTTAAATTTCGGAGGTGATTTCAGGGTGACTGAGGACGATCCCGCGGGGGAGTTTTGCAAATACTGGTACTGCCGTTACCGGGCTGAAGGGACTGTTTATTTACAGCAACTACTGGATGTAACAATGAATAAACAAACGTTTGAAAAGGTGAAATGCCCAGTCTTTTCCGGGTATTATTACAAGGACGAACAGCACCAGGACCAGACCGTCGAGGTCAAGGCTGTACTTAATATGATGAAAGACCTGGGGACTCCGGATGCAGGTAAACGCCAGGCAGCTTTTGCCACCGCGGGGGGCCATGTCATCGCCTGCGACTTAACATCAGGTTCGGTAGGGGAAGTCCGCAACGCAACATATGATTTCGCGGAGCAGGTACTCGGAATGAAAAAATCCCGGTAAACTGAAAAGTTTTGCAGGAAAGATCAGTGGCTTTCCAGTTCTGCATTCAATTCAAGAATGGCTGCCTGGCACTGAATTTCAAAATGGCTGATGTATACAGGGTAATTTTCAACATCTGCTCCATCAATGGTTCTGAGCTGAAGTGTCTTCATCTCTTTTTCCAGTTCAGACATCCCCATGATCTGCAACGATGACTTGGCTTTGTGTGCTTCCTTGCCCAATGAAATATAATCCCCGGAATTGTAGTACTTATTCATGTTGGCAATAAAATCAGGCACCTGCATCAAAAACAACTGTATCAGCTCCTGTATGATCTGTTTGTCGCCATCTGTGATTTCTTTCAGGTATTCTAAATTGGTATAAGACATATTATCCGGTGATTTACTTGTTTTTACTTCCAATAATGCTGCGAAATTAGGAATATTATTCTGTTTTACATGAGTTTTGTTAGCTGCATCTCATCTAAATATTCTTAATTTTGGGGTTTGCAAATATATATCCAAACCTGCATGCACGGTCAGGAAAGCTTACAGCCTGATTCACGGCTTTTGTAGATAATTCCGCTCCCTGCAGGTCCAAAATCAATTATTTTGATCTAACCGGGTTACCGTTGAAGATTTCACGGTTTCAACCCTGAAATAAAATTTCTTCCAAATGCAAAAGACCTCTTTTCATGGGATCCACCTGAGCTACAATGCTAAAATGGCTGAATTTGCCGGATTTGATATGCCTATCGAATATTCCGGCATCAAGGATGAACATTTGGCTGTCCGAAACAGTGTCGGAGTTTTTGATGTGTCACACATGGGCGAAATATGGGTAAAAGGACCAGCCTCACTGGCCTTTCTCCAGAAAGTCACCTCCAATGATGTTTCAGTGTTGCAGCCCGGTCAGGCACAATACTCGTGCTTTCCAAACGCGAAAGGCGGCATAGTGGATGATTTGCTCGTTTACTATTATTCCAAAGAAAAATACCTCCTCGTCGTGAACGCTTCCAATGTCGAAAAAGACTGGAACTGGCTTATAGCGCAGAATGATGCCGGGGCTGTTCTGGAAAATGCATCAGACAGGATCTCCCAGCTGGCTGTTCAGGGGCCAAAAGCTGTTGAGGTTCTTCAGAAACTTACCAGCATAAACCTTTCTGCAATAAAGTATTATACTTTTGAAGTCGGAGAAATGGCCGGTGTACAGGAGGTAATCATCTCAGCCACGGGATATACAGGGGCAGGCGGCTTCGAGCTTTATTTCGATAACAGCTGTGCGGTACAGATGTGGAACGCCATCTTTGAAGCAGGCCGTGAACAGGGAATAAAACCGGTTGGACTTGCCGCACGGGATACCTTGCGCCTGGAAATGGGTTTTTGCCTTTACGGTAACGATATAGATGATTCCACTTCTCCCATTGAAGCAGGACTGGGTTGGATCACCAAATTTACGGACCAGAAGCAGTTTATCGACAAAGAATTGCTGCTGAATCAGAAATTGACAGGTACTGCCCGAAGGTTGTGCGGTTTTGAGATGATCGACCGCGGAATACCGCGTCATGGCTATGAAATTGCAGATGCCTCAGGCACAGCGGTAGGCATAGTCACTTCCGGTACACAGTCGCCTGTTCTGGAAAAAGGGATCGGAATGGGTTACGTTCCGTCGGAACTGGCCAAACCCGGAAGCGAAATCTTTCTCGGTGTTCGTGGTAAATTACTCAGGGCCAAAGTGGTGAAGATGCCATTTATTTAGACTGGTTCTATATATCTGTTTTTGCCCGGACTTAACCTAAAATTAACTGATTTTAATCATGTTTATAGGATTAAAATGTTAATTTCACCTTCATAATAAGGGATGTAAGTCCATTAAGTATAAGTAGTTAAATATCTAAAAGGTTCTATATTTTAGCTTGCAGTGAAGCACTCCTGCGAGTCAGTCAAACCCATAAAAACTTATCCGAATGAAGAAGCATAATTTTTACGCGGGACCCTCTATTCTCCCCGAATTTACAATTCAGAAAACAGCTGAAGCTGTTATCAATTTTGCCGGAACTACCTTGTCTGTGATGGAAGTATCGCATCGCAGCAAAGAGTTTGTCGCTGTCATGGACCAGGCCATTGCCCTGGTAAAGGAACTGCTGGAGGTGCCTGAAGGCTATGAAGTACTGTTCCTGCAGGGTGGGGCCAGTACCCAATTCTACATGGCACCTTATAATTTAATGAAAAGCAGGGCCGGTTACATGAATACAGGTGTCTGGGCTACTGCCGCCATCAAGGAAGGCAAGTTTTTCGGCGAAGTTGTTGAGGTAGCTTCCTCCAAGGACAAAAATTTCAATTATATACCTAAGGGTTTTGATATTCCTGCTGACCTGGATTATCTTCACATCACCACCAACAATACCATCTTCGGGACCGAAATGTTGTATGACCTTGATTCTCCCGTACCTTTGGTGGCAGATATGTCCTCCGATATTTTCAGTCGCCCGATCGACATTTCCAAATATGCCGTGATTTATGCAGGGGCTCAGAAAAATCTGGCTCCAGCCGGTGTCACCCTCGTTATTGTCCGCAAGGATGCACTTGGAAAAAACGGCCGCTCCATTCCTACCATGATTAACTACCAGACACACATAGAGAAGGAATCCATGTTCAATACTCCTCCGTGCCTGCCTGTTTTTGCGGCTCTTCAGACCCTGATCTGGCTGAAGGACAACGGTGGCATCAAGGCAATGGAAACCAGGAATATTGCAAAAGCAAAATTGCTTTACGATGAGATAGACCGTAATTCCTTGTTCCAGTGCACGGTGCCTGATCCTGCCGACCGGTCCAGGATGAATGTCACATTCGTAATGACCCCGGGCAACGAACACCTGGAAAAGGATTTCCAGGCCCTTACCAAAGAAAATAGTATTGTAGGTATTGAAGGCCATCGGAGTGTCGGAGGTTTCAGGGCATCCATATACAATGCCATGCCGCTTGAGAGTGTTGCTGCACTTGTTCAGGTTATGAAAGATTTCGAAGCAAAACAATAGTATGGCCATATTAAAACCTTTCAGGGGCCTTCGTCCTCCTGTCCAGCTTGCAGCCAGGGTTGCATCCCGTCCCTACGACGTACTCAATTCTGAGGAAGCCCGCCTGGAGGCCGAAGGAAATCCCTGTTCTCTCCTGCATATCATCAAGCCGGAGATAGATCTTCCGGTGGGTATTGACGAACACAGTGAGGAAGTGTACAGAAAAGCTGCAGATAACCTGGAGATGTTCAAATCCAAAGGATGGCTGGTACAGGATGACAGGGAGTACCTGTACATTTACGCTCAGACCATGGAAGGCCGCACCCAGTATGGCATCGTTGGTGGTGCCTCTGTGGAAGACTACCTGAACGGAGTAATCAAAAAACATGAACTTACAAGGAGCGACAAGGAAGAGGACAGGATGAAGCATGTGCGCATAACAGATGCAAACATGGAACCTGTTTTTTTTGCTTATCCCGCTGTCACTGAGATAGACCAGCTGGTGGCCGGCATAGTGTCGTCAAACAAACCGGAATATGATTTTGTGGCGCAGGACGGCTTCGGGCACCATTTCTGGCTGGTTGAGGATCCACGGACAATCAGTCGCATTGTTGAATTGTTTGCCGGCATACCTGCTACCTATGTGGCAGATGGTCATCACCGTACTGCTGCTGCTGCATTGGTCGGAAAGGAAAAACGTTCCAATAATGCTGGCCATGACGGATCTGAGGAATACAATTTTTTCCTGGCAGTTCATTTTCCGGACAACCAGTTGCGTATCATCGATTACAACAGGGTGGTCAAGGACTTGAATGGTCTTTCTTCGGATGAACTGCTCCAGAAACTGGCCGATGATTTCGAGGTGGTCAGAACCGGCAGCGATATTTACAAGCCTGAGGCCCTGCATATTTTCTCCATGTATCTTGATGGATTCTGGTACAGGCTGACGGCCAAACCGGGCAGGTACAACGACAATGATCCCATTGGTGTATTGGACGTCACCATACTCTCCGCATTGATACTGGATAAGATTTTAGGTATCAAAGATCTCAGAACTGACAAGAGAATAGATTTTGTCGGAGGCATCAGGGGGCTTGGCGAATTGAAGAGACGAGTGGATACCGGTGAAATGAAGGTGGCATTTGCACTTTATGCGGTTTCCATGAAGCAATTGATTGATATTGCCGACTCAGGAAACATCATGCCTCCCAAAACCACATGGTTTGAACCCAAACTGAGGTCCGGACTGGTGGTGCACGAATTGCATTGACCCATACAGGTTTTAAAGGTTTGAAATACGCCGGGACGGAATTCTTCTGAGGTTGAATTTATTGCCTGCGTGTTTCAAACTTTTAGGACCTTTTTAACGGAACGTGTAGCATGGCCCCTGTGAAACGGGCACAACAGCATAAACCCGAGTTGCCAGGATTGTTTTAAGGTTCCGGGGCGGTGTCACCTGACCTGCCAAAAACCCGGGCCTTTATTCAGGCATGATTTCCTTCCCCTGCCGGTTATTCCCCCAATAATGCAATAATATCAACAGGAGGTTGATTGAAAACCTTTCGTCATCCTGATACCCCTTTGCAGGGGTGACTGATGGATTAGCACCGGCATTTACTCCGCGGCACTGTTATCATGGACACACGATTGGAACCCTGCTGCAAGCAGGATGGAAGCCGGTGTTATGGACAGTGAATTCACCAATCAACCGGAAAATGTAAACGGGCATTTATTTACCTGCTTTTCAATTCCTGGGTTTGTTCATCCTGAACAGGTAAGAAAGCGTTGCCTGGAAGCCATTGGGTTGGGAAGGGTCGTATCTGTATTTCTTTGAGTCGTAGATGCTTGTTAGTGAATATAATACGCGGATATCCAGGGCAAGGGCCCCGATTTTTCTGAAATGATATTCTGATCCTATTCCACCAACAAACAGGAAACTGATCTGCTGGTCAACAGGCTTCCCCCAATAGGCTATAACAGGCTCAGCAGGTATCTCAGGCGTTGAGGGATTCATACCCTGGCTTTCTGAAAGTAAAAATGCCACGCTTGGGCCCAGGTTAAAAGTAAAGCGAAAGGCCTTGTTACCCAGATTGGCATGCGTCATGATGGGAATCTCAAAATAGTTAAGTTTGTGATAATAACTTTGAGTCATTCCCTCCAGTTGTTTCTCTTCCCATCCATTCTGGAGGTAGTTGAATTCAAACTGTATTCCAACGTGAGGCTCTGATATCATTCTGAAAATCAATCCGGTAGTTTGACCCATAAAGAAATCCTGTTCAACATTGGGCTTGAATTTGACCCTGCTGAATACAACTCCGCCTTTGGCTCCGAGGTAAAATTCTTTGGTAAAAGGCTTTGCCTGCGCATCGGTCTGTGCCGGCACTAAAACCAACAGGAGCATCGCCAGGCAGATCAAGGAATAGTATTTTTTTGTCATCCTGAGTAAGGTCTTGTAAATGTTGGTGTTTTTACTTTAAACAGTCCAAAAAACAGGAAATCCCTGTTGCAGTTTTTGTCGCGCCGTCTGTCGTTTGTCATTTTCCGGGAATCCTTTTGTCTGCCTTTGCTTCCGACTATTTATATCCGGTAAAAGTAAAAAAATGAATCTCTTTTTGCTAAATTTGGGTGCAATTTATTTTCTATGACCATTACCCAAAACCTTACTTTCATTCATAGTCAGATTCCTTCGCATGTCAGGCTTGTCGCTGTTTCCAAAACCAGGACTACCCACGAAATAATGGAAGCATACAATGCAGGACAAAGGCTGTTTGGCGAAAACAAGGTTCAGGAGATAACCCGGAAATGGCAGGAACTTCCTGCAGACATTGAATGGCACTTTATTGGTCATCTTCAGGGCAATAAGGTTAAACAGCTTGTCCCTTTTGTCACCCTGATTCATGGGGTGGAGAGTCTAAGGTTGTTATCTGCCATCAACAGGGAAGCTGAAAAGTGTGATCGCATTGTTTCAGTTCTCCTGGAATTTCATATTGCCAGTGAGGAAAGTAAATTTGGACTTTCCCTGGGTGAGGCCGAAGAAATCTTATCCTCCGGGGAGTTTAAGACATTGAATAACATTATTATTGCCGGAGTAATGGGAATGGCTACTTTTACTGACGATGAAGAACAGATACAGTCTGAATTCAGAAAACTCAGATCCATTTTTGAACTTCTCCGGGATAAGTACTTCACTCACTCGACAGAGTTTTGCGAAATATCCATGGGAATGTCTGATGATTATCCGGTTGCTGTTTCCGAAGGCAGCACCATTGTAAGGATTGGGAGCAAAATTTTCGGTGCCCGGACAAATTGTCAGAACCCTTAGCTTTACTTTTTACAAAGACGCCAAGTGAGAATCCTGTCAGTCATTTTTTTTCTTTTGTTTATATTCCCTCTCTTTTCCAGGGCGGCAGACATTTCAATAAGCACCAATCAGGGCCCTGTTACCTATTGCAATCAGCCTGTATATCTTGCCCCAAATTTTGATATGACATCGACGGCCACTGTGACCAGAATGAAAATATCGATCAGCCAGGGTTACATACCCGGGGAAGATGAACTTATTCTGCCAGGATATCCAGGTCCGGTTAGCTGGATATGGTCCGGTCAGCAGGGATACCTGGTCTTAGTAGGAGGCGCTTCTATAAGTGAGTACATTAAGGCAATCAGAATGGTTCAATACCGTAATAACGCTCCTTCACCAACGGTAGGAGGCCGTAGCATCACATTCTCCCTGGATGATGCTGATTATCTTCCGTATACCGGTCACTTTTATCGTTTTATCAGTCGTTCGGATATTTCCTGGTCATCGGCGAAGGCTGAAGCTGAATCTGCAGCTTCAAAATATTATGGTTTACAAGGATATCTGGCAACCATAACTTCTGAATTTGAAAACATTTTTATTCAGCAAAAAACCATTGGAGTAGGATGGATCGGTGCAACAGACCAATCGGCAGAAGGTGAATGGAGATGGGTGACAGGTCCTGAAGGAAATAGAGATGGAGGGAAGGGTCTTCTTTTTTGGCGCGGCTCAGGGGGACAGGCTAAGGCAAATCCGGCTAACCTGGGTCCGGTTATGGATGCTAACGGTGTCCCGTATTATCATAACTGGAACAGGTGGGATACGTCAAATCCGACAGGTGACCAATTTCATTATGAACCAAATGATACTCATAATGTTAATATTGATCATCAGGAGGATTATGCCCATATCACATTCAATCCTTCAGTACCAAGCGAATCAAAAAAGTGGAACGATTATCCTGACAGGCAAGGTTCCGGATACCTTATTGAATATGGTGGAATGCCGGGAGATCCGGTTGTAAACCTGACTGCTGATATTTCCTTGCTGGTTCACACGGTTGGATTTGTTGCTCCTGAAAACAGAATTTTTACAAGATGCCAGGGGGATCCGGTTACGTTAAACCGGCAAGATACCCATGCAACTTATACCTGGACTCCCGTAACGGGTTTATCAGATCCAACTGTTTCCAACCCTTTGGCGAGACCGGATGTTTCTACCAGTTACTCAGTAAGGGCTGTCAACGGATCCTGCAGTGAAGAGGCAAAGTTTATTGTGAATATTAACCCGAAACCAGTATCCCTGCTAAAAGAAGTGGAGAATATCTGCGAAGGAAATAAAGTAACCCTGGATCCGGGTGTTCATAATTCATACTTATGGAATACCGGGGGACAAAATCAAAAAATTATCGTTGGTACAAACGGAATGTACAAAGTCAGGCTGACGGCTGCAAACAAGTGCATAACAAATGATTCTGTAAATGTAGTAGTTCACTCTTATCCCAAAATGGATCTTTCTAAGCTTGATACCATCTTTTGCGATACATACTCTGCAAGGCTAAATATCTCCAGCGACAAGGGATCCTACACCTTGACAAATCTTACAAATAATCAGCAATTTAATGGCACCAATGTAACTGTTCCGGCTTACGGGGATTATCCTTTTTCTGCGGAGATCACAGATCCTTACGGTTGTCCTTCTGATACTATGATGACTCTCCGGTTTCATAAAATTCCAAAGGTCAACCTGACCATCGATGAAACAAAGTGCTACGGATACAATTTGCTGGCAACATATGTTGGCGACGCAGCACCTCCGTCCTCCCGGTTTACCTGGATATTCGGAGGTGATACCATCAGCAACAAAATTGGGCAGAACACAGAACAGATTCCGCTCGGCGTGAACCAGACAAAAAGAGACCTGGTTGTAAAAGTTACTGAAGATGGCTGTACAGGAAGCAATTCACGAAAAGATATCCTGGTCATTCCCGACCTGAAGTTGAGTGTGAAAAATCCGTTGCAGTGTCAGCCTGTTCCTTTTGAATTTTCTGCCACCAACACCGAAACCGTTGTAAAATATGAATGGAATTGGGGAGATGGTTCCGTAGGAAGCGGCAGGAATGCATCGCATATTTATGCAAATGGCGGCTATTATGATGTTAATCTTGTGGTTACAACAGATAAGGGATGTATGAATTCTGCCACAATCGAAAAAATGGTCTATGCGGCGCCTATTCCAACTGTAGGTTTTTCTATCAGTCCTGCGACTTGTCTGAATCAGGGAAAGGATACCCTGAATTATGTCGGGTCAGCAGGAGCTGAAGACACTTTTCACTGGGATCTAAAGGGATTTGATCCGGTCGAAATTATTCATGCACCGGATACAACTTCTGGCCCGCTCGTCTTTGATCTGATCAACAAACCCAAAACCTCATTGTCTCTTTTCGTCATCTCAAAATACGGATGCAGGAGCCCTTCAGGTACCCTTGAGGTCAGGCGAAAGCCTTTATTTTCCTTTACTTCCGATATCAAGGAAGGATGTGCACCGCTTCCGGTCAGTTTTACGGCACGGATTGATGATCCTGTCGACCGGTTGAGTTTTCAATGGGACTTTGGAGATGGAAATCAGGGAGACGGATCAGATATTGATCATAGTTTTCTTTTGCCCGGCCAGCAACACGGGATCCTCCTCAAAGCATCATCTTCAGTAACCGGATGCAGGGACAGTATCTTCAGTCCGGCTTATATAGTGGTCCACCCTATTCCCACTGCAGGATTTTCTTTGGACCATGATATTGTGTACAACGATATGCCAAAAATAGTTTTTACGGATCAGAGTGTCGACGCTATCAACTACTACTGGGACTTTGGAGACAACAGGTATTCAAGAGAGAAGGATCCGGAACACAGTTATGAAATTGTTGGAAGGAGAAAAGTCATTCAAACGGTTTACAATCAATTTGATTGTCAGGATACTACATCCAGGAGTGTACTTGTGGCATTCAGCAGGCTTTTTGCCCCGAATGCAATTGCTCCGGGTGCCCCTGAAGAGATTGACAGGGTGTTCCTTTTGTCGTCAGAGGGCATTAACAGGGAGGGTTACCACCTGGTAATTTTCAGCCGTTGGAATGACATCGTATTTGAATGCCGGAATGAAGTCAGGGGCTGGGATGGTAAAATGAAAAACGGCATCTTTGCACCTGCCGGAAATTACATCTGGATATTGGATTTTGTTGATTTTCTCGGGCGCCCGCACCGGCAATCCGGCTCACTTACACTGGTGTACTAGTTTGTTTTTTTCTTATCTTTTAGCCTTGATTATTTGATGATTGCTCCATGATCCGATATTGGAATACCTTGCTGCTGATCCTGTTTTTTTCGGGCATTGCTTTTGCTCAGAATGCAGGCAATTCCTGTACCAGGTCTACCGAAGGCACGGAGTTCTGGTTTGGTTTCATGGAAAGCAGGCATCACCAGACCGGACATTACCTCGAATTAACCCTGACATCAACCTATGCCTGCCAGTTCAAATTGTATGTGGGAAATTCCACATCACCATACTGGACCGGCACGATGCAACCAAATGTCCCCTACAGGATTCAACTTCCCTGGCCAATCTTTGAACCTCTCGGTTCTGAAATAGTAGAGAAAAAAGCGATTCATATCGTGTCCGATAAGCCGATGAATATTTTTGCAATGAACTGGAGCCCTAGCTCAGCCGATGCAGCTGTCATTTTTCCGGTGGATGCCATCGGTAATGAATATTACGCGATGTGTTACGAGCCAAGCATCAACGAAGGAGCCGGAGGAGTACCCGGGAATGGAAAAAACAGTGAATTTTTGATTGTCGCAAGTGAAGATAATACAGTGGTTTCCATAACTCCAAGTAAAGTGACAGATCAGCTTCGCCCTGCCAATGTACCATTTACCGTGAAATTAAATAAGGGAGAGCTGTACCAGGTTCAATCGATGAATCATGCCAACCTTGCCGGACAGGGGGATTTGACCGGCAGTTATATCAAAAGCGATAAGCCTGTCGCCTTTTATTCCGGTTCATGGTCAACTACAATCCCCAACACCTCCAACTCTGCCTGGGACCATCTCTATGAACAAATTCCCCCGGTCAGGTCGTGGGGCCGAAAATTTGTCACGGTTCCGTTGAAAGGAAGGTCATTGGACCGGTTCAGGGTACTGGCATCAGAAAATAACACCATTTTTCGTATCGGGAAAAATACCCCGGTGATGCTGAACAAAGGTGAATTTTATGAATTCGTACTCACTGAGAATCAGCCTTCCCTGATAGACAGTGACCACCCTGTGCTGTTGGCGCAGTATATGGTTTCAAACAGTGTTGACAGGCCCGCCAATGTGGCACAAACCAGCTGGGATGGGGATCCTCTCATGCTGATTGTCAGTCCGGTGGATCAGACCAGGGAGGCAGTCACCTTTGTTGCCTATGATTCACCAAATATCAAAAGTAAGTTTTATGTCAATGTGGTCACTAAAATTGCTTCTTCCGGCAATATCCTGCTTGATGGGCAGCCCATAATTTTTCAACCATTGCCCGACACTGAGTATGCCTTTGCCCAGGTTGCCATCTCCAAGGGCAACCATAACCTGAACAGCTCAGTTTCGGGCGAGGGATTTATTGCCTATGTATACGGTTATGGCGGCGTTGAATCCTATGGTTATGGAGTTGGCTTTAATTTGAGCATAAAACTCGACCTGGGCGGAGATATCTATTTTAACAAAGATACAGTCCTGCTTTGCCAGGGACAGTCAAAAATATTGAATGCAGGGTCACATTTTTCAAAATTTCTGTGGAGCACAGGCGATACAACACAGGCAATCTTTGTGGATAAACCCGGGTATTATCATGTAACTGCCTCTACAATAGATGGTTGTGTAATGAGAGACAGTATCTATTCTTTCCTGAGTAACCCGGTTGTAAAACTGGGGAATGATACTATAATCTGCAGCCCTAAAACATTAGTTCTGGATGCCGGTCCGGGATTTAATTCCTACCAGTGGACGACAGCTGATTCAACCCGGACGATAACGACAAAAACCTCCGGTTCTTACGGGGTTCTGGCCATGAACAAATACCAGTGCCCGGCGAGGGATTCAATTTATGTCACCTTTACAGGTAAGCCAAAGATTGACCTGAGTAAGCTGGACACCTTGATTTGCGGGGATAAAATGACAACTGCAGGTATTTCTGTCGACCGCGGAAACTATACCCTGAAAAGCTCTGATCCACTGGTAGTCATCAACAACCTGGAAGTGAAAGTACCGGAATTCAATACCTACCCATTTTATTATAAGGTCGTGGACGCCAGCACTTGTACTGCGGATACCAGTTTCAGCATTGGATTCCATAAAACACCCACTGTGACAATTTCAGTCGATGATACAACCTGTTACGGGTACAATCTTGATGCAAGATACCTGGGGGATGCAGATACCAGCCGTGCCCGGTTCACATGGGTTTTTGCAAAAGATACCTTGGCCAGCGATATTGGAGTAACCCGTTTGCAGGTTAAACTGGGGATGGATCGCAACAAGCGTGATCTTTTCCTTAAAGTTGAAGAGAAAGGTTGTCCCAATAGCTTTATAATCAAAGAAATAAGTGTAATTCCGGATCTTTCGTTTACTGTTTCCGATACCCTTCTGTGCCAGCCTGAAAAGTTTAGTTTTACTGCAACAAACACGGAGAATGTGGTTGATTACTTTTGGGAATGGGGGGATGGAACATCCGTTCACAATGGAAGTGCAGCTTCTCATAACTATTCAGTGGATGGTCATTATACCGTCCGGCTTACGGCCACCACCGACAAAAATTGTATCAATACAATTCAGAAGGAGGGTATTCTTTATGTTGCACCAGTTCCCACAGTAGATTTTTCCATAAAGGACAATACCTGCCTCGGTTTGGGTCCGCAATCCCTGCTGTATACCGGTTCTGCAGATGAGCTGGATCATTACAAATGGGACCTGTCCGGTTTACGTCCCGGCGAATTGATAGCGAATCCCGGCGATACCAAAGGTCCCCTCGGTTTTGAGCTTCTGGAAAAGCCAAAAGTTGAAATAAGGCTTCAGGTTACTTCAAAATATGGTTGCATCAGCGAAAACAAATCACTCCTTTTGAAACGAATTCCCAAATTTTCACTGTCGCTCCCGGATAGTGCTGGCTGCATACCGTTTGAAGCTGACTTTGCAGCGGTCACAGGTGATAAAATCGACCAGGTCGGTTATTCCTGGAGGTTTGGCGACGGAAATTCAGGGAATGGTCCAAATGTCAGCCATACTTACCCGTTACCCGATAAAACCTATGACATTACACTTTTTGCCTCATCCGGTACCACCGGGTGCAGGGATACCCTGTTTAAACCCGCACTGATTACAGTGTTTCCCAAGCCCGTAGCATCCTTTGATATTAATTCAAATATCCTGACCAACGAAGACCCTGTTGCAGTGTTTAAAAATCAGTCGGAGGGTGCTGACCACTTTATCTGGTCATTCGATGATGGGAGTATTTCAAGGATGAAAGATCCGGTTCATAAATATGAGGTTGTCGGACCGCGCAGGGTTATGCTTGAGTCGATCAATACTTTTGAATGCTCGGATACCATCTCTGATTTGGTTATGATTGCACTGGGAAGGATTTTTGCACCCAATGCATTTAGCCCGCAGGCACCAAATGCCATGGACAGGGAATTTTTTCCCTACTGCAACGGTGTGATTGAAAAAGGATACCACCTGAGGATTATAAACAGGTGGAATGAAGTCGTTTTTGAAACCGAGAATATACTGAAAGGGTGGGACGGCCGCCTTACCGATGGCTCAATGGCCCCAACCGGAAATTATGTGTGGCTGCTCAATTTTGTTGATTTTATGGACAAAAGACACCAGCAGAATGGAACCGTTACGCTGATTTTTTAAGGTGATTTTATTTATTTCCTATAGTTTATTCCGATATTTACGGGATGATGAGATTTGGGCTGATATTCTTCTTGGTAATCCTGTGTTTCACGGAACTTCAAGCTCAGAATCTGCCCGGCAGTTGTCTCAGGTCAACGGAGGGCAAAGAATTCTGGTTTGGTTTTATGGAAAACAGGCTGGGTTTCAGTTGCCTTACCCCGATACCGGAAAATTACCTGGAAGTGACTGTAACCTCAAGGTTTGATTGTCAGTTCACGATCACCCGCGGAAAAACTTCTTCCCTTGTAGTGTCGGATGTTCTCCAGGCGGGAATCCCCAAAAAAATCAGGATAGATAAATCCCAGGCCGAGCCTTTTGGCTCGGAGAACATTGAAGACAAGGCCTTGCATCTTGTATCTGATCAGCCGCTAAATCTTTATGCCTTGAATTTTGGTTACAATTCTGTGGATGTGGCTGTTATTTTCCCTGTAGAAGCGCTTGGCAATGAGTATTTTGCTATTTGTTATGAGCCTCATGTGGATTTGCGGCTATCCTATTGCGGTCCGTTCTTCAACGGGAAAAACAGCGAATTTGTTGTGGTTGCCACCGAAGATCAGACACAGGTAACCATCACACCCAGCAAGGTAACGGATAAGCTTAAACCTGCAAATATTCCCTTTACCATCACACTCGACAAAGGTGAACTGTACCAGGTACAATCCATGAACCTTACGGGCCTTCCTGGCCAGGGAGATTTAACCGGGTCATTCATCAGCAGCGACAAACCGGTGGCATTCTATTCCGGGTCGTGGGCCACAACAATTCCCAGTACCTCTCTTTCGGCCTGGGATCATCTTTATGAACAGATTCCTCCGGTTGTCTCCTGGGGCAGAACATTCGTTGCTGTCCCACTTAAATCCAGGACCAGAGATACTTACAGGATTCTTGCCTCAACCGATCAAACCAATGTAAAGATTGCAGGCGTGCCTGCTGCTGTGCTGGACAGGGGAGAATTTTACGAGTTTTCCCTGGGTGCTGGCGAACCTTCACTGGTTGAGAGCAATCATCCTGTCCTGTTGGCACAGTACAGCAATTCAAACGATGCCGACAAACCTCCGGGTCTTCCCCTGAACCTCTGGTCAGGTGATGGTGACCCTTCCATGCTGATAGTGAGTCCGGTAGACAAGACACGGGAGAATGTGACATTCGTTGCCTATGACACCCCGGAAATCACATCCAAAATTTTTATCAATATTGTTGCAAAAGATGATGCTGTAACCAGTATCCAGCT
Organism: uncultured Tangfeifania sp.; assembly: GCA_964506325.1. Lineage (GTDB taxonomy): Bacteria > Bacteroidota > Bacteroidia > Bacteroidales > Prolixibacteraceae > CAINVV01. The sequence continues at coordinate 5,380 of CAZDLO010000007.1, read as the reverse complement.
TGACGGTAACCCGGTAGCTTTTACCTCCCTTCCAAACTCCGGCTACTCATATGCCCAGGTTCAGATTGCTCCCGGAAGCCATGACCTGAACTCACTGGAAGCGGGGAAGGGTTTTATCGCTTATGTATATGGATTTGGCGGGGTGGAATCCTATGGGTATGGTGTGGGTTTCAACCTGAATATTACCCTCGACCTGGGAGGGGAGTTGAATGTAAGTGGTGAAAAAATTCTGACAAATTGCCTTGGCGCTAATCCTTTAACCCTCGACGCAGGCAGTGGATTCACAACCTATGAGTGGAGCACCGGCGCAACAACATCAACTATCCTGGCCACAGGTGAAGGCATTTATTCGGTGAAAGTAACCACTGCTGAAGGGTGTCAGCTGGAAGATTCAGTCAGGGTAATGATTTCCACTCCGGTTGTGAACCTTGGACCTGACAGGTTGGTATGTGCTCCTGAAACAGTTGAATTGGATGCCGGCTCAGCGGGTCAGTTTGTATCATTTCTCTGGAATACTCCTGACGGGAACTTTACATCACAGAAAATTGTTGTAACAAAACCCGGAATTTATGCCGTTGAAGCAGTTGACGTATCAGGCTGCCTGGCCTTGGATACAATTAGGATCGATTATTTTCCCGCACCTGTCATTGACCTTGGCCCGGACCTTAAAGCCTGCTATCCGGATGTAATAGGGCTCGATGCCGGCTCAGCAGGTCAGTTTTCGGAATATTTGTGGAAAACACCGGAAGGAACCAGTACTTCTCAGAAACTGTCTGTCTCCCTGCCCGGCATATATTCCGTGGAGGCAACTGCTGCCAGTGGCTGTAAAGCCATGGACACCATCAAGGTTGACTATTTTCAAAAACCTGTTCTGGATCTCACAGGAGTTAAAACTTTAGTTTGTGGTGAATTCACGACAACCATAGAGGTAATAACCGACACACCCGGAGCGGTCATTACCTTAAGCAGCAGCAGCCCTTTGGTCACGATAAATGGTCTTTCAGTGAGTGTTGATCCGGGGGATTCCGGAACTTATCCTATCACGGTCACAGCAATAAATGCATCCTTTTGCGAAACGGTTGAAACCATTGAAGTCGGCTTTTTCAGCAAACCTACAACCGGTTTTACGCTGCAACCGGGTGAATGCCTCGGGACCGGTGAAAATGAAATTTCCTATGCCGGGACTGGAACTATACTGGACACTTACCTTTGGGACCTTTCCGGATTTGATGATGAAGAAATTGTTCAAAATCCGGGGGAGACCCAGGGTCCTTTTGTATTCCAACTGAAAAACAAACCAATGGCCGTCATCGGCCTGCAGGTGATTTCACAGCACAACTGTCCGGGCGAATTGGCAACCATCACCGTAAAACGAAAACCGGTTTTCACCTGGGTTGCCGATCCGCGTGAGGGTTGTGCTCCACTCAAGGTAGATTTCAGGGCAGAAACTGGCGATCCTGTAGACCAGGTAGATTATTCCTGGTTGATAGGTGATGACCTGACGATTCAGGGACAGGCGATCACCCAGGAATTTTCATCTCCTGGTCAATTTAGCGTCTACCTGCAGGCAGTTTCAGGATTGACAGGATGTTCAGAGTCTGCTGGTGAGATGAACCATATCCTGGTTTTTCCTAATCCGGAATCCGGATTTTCCTTCTTTCCCGCAATGGTTTACAACGATCAGCCCAATGTCTCATTTCTTGATGCAAGCAAGGATGCTACCCGGTTTTTATGGGATTTTGGGGATGGAACAACTTCCGGCCTTCAGAATCCTGACCATAAATATGGAACCGTGGGAATAAAGAAGGTTTTACAGACAGTTTATAACGAATACGATTGTTCAGACACCACTTCAAGATATCTCACAGTGGCCATGAGTAAAATCTTTACTCCCAATGCCTTTTCTCCCAACGCATCGAACTCAGTCGACAAGGAATTCAGGCTTTTTGCAAACGGAGTCGTCGCTGACGGGTATCATCTTAAAATTTTTAGCCGTTGGAACGATGTAATATTCGAATGTAAAAATGAGATTAAGGGATGGGACGGCAAGCTATCCAACGGAAGGATGGCACCACCGGGTAATTATGTTTGGATACTTGAATTCAGGGATTTTCTGGGTTTGCCACATCGCCAGTCAGGTACCGTCCTGCTGTTCTATTGAATTTGAATTGACTGGCAGAAGGTTGAAATCGCTATCAGATGGTTGGAATCCGCATGGTATTCATGTAATCCCTTTTCCGCAGTCGCCTGTCCAGGTAGAAAGTCAGGGATAATTCATGAGACCCTACGCTGTAAAGAGCCAGGTCGGAGAGGATATAATCAAAGCTGTATCCAAGCTGGAAAAGGTTGGTGGCATAGCCTACCATCGCTATTGCGGCATCAGGTCTTGCTGATAGGTTGTTCCTGTACCAGGCGCCGAATGTGAGCGATTTGGATTGCATATACATCCCGACATTCAGCTGTTTAAAGACGCCTTGCTGCTGAAAAATGGCATTTGGTGAAATGGTAAATCCCCTGGAAAATAAATCCCTGAAAAAATCATGTGATTTGGCACCAGCATGCAGGGTGAATTTCATCGGCAGGTTTCCCATATTGTCCCCATCAATGATCGACTGGCTTGGCTGGGTCAGGTGGTTGACTGCAAATCCGAAATAGACATCATCTCTCTGTCCGACCATACCAAATGAAAGGTCCGGAAATATTTTTTTACCACTTTCTGCAGGAATGGCATAATTACCTGTTATTGAGCCATTTTCCTGGTTTATCATACCCGGGAAAATTAGGTTTCCGGTATTAAATTGCTTCATTACAAAACCAGCCTGAAGGGCCGAAGTAAAGAAAAACCGGTCTGTTACTTTGATGTGGTAACAATATATAAATGAACTTTGAACAGTATTGATGCTGCCGTTGATCTCCCTGTCGTAAAGGGCCTGGATGCCAATCGCACCTTTCATTCCCAGCATGTACTGGTCGTACGAGAGGTTGTAGGTCACAAAAGTGTTGCCCGAACTTGGCCATTGGTTCCTGTAATTGCTGACAATTCTGGGTAAAGTGCCAGTTCCTGTGAATGCCGGGTTAAGGTACAGCGGATTGGAATAAAACTGGGAAAATTGTGGATCCTGTGCTTTTGAGTCCATGGAAAAACAGAGTCCGGCTCCCCAAAAAACGAAAAGAACCAACCATCTTAATTTAATGGCGTTTTTGCGTTCCCGGGTTGAAGGAGGGACTGTAATTGGTTTTTTCATGCGTTTGATTTCATTTTTATTGGACGCATGGAACAGCCATGACCGGCATATTCATCCTGTTTGGTGATTTATAATTCATGGCAATTTCATTTGGCTGATATGCAGATTAATAGTCAACAGGATCCTGGTCTAGCGGGATGTTGGGGATCAGGTCCAGCATTCCTTTCAGCAGATATTTTTTTCTTTCTTCAGAATCTGACAACCTTTTTTCAATTGCAGTAATAAGTTCGTTTTCAACATCCCTGTCAATTTTTCCGTACATGTTTTCAATGACGGTAAATGCTTCAAAGGCTATTTGAAATTCCTGATCCATTACCAGATGAACAAAGAAGGGCAGGTGTTTGCTGTAATTAAGGCCGTTTTGCCAGCAGGAAGCAACCAATCTCTCAAGTACATCCGGATCTATTTCATTTTTTAATTCGCAAACCAGCTGGTCTACAGAGTTCTCGTGCTTCAGGTCATCAAAAAGCTGAAAAATTCGTTCCTTATTCTCCTTGGGCAGGTTCTGATGGACATACTCAACCAGGGGAGAAATATACGTATCATCACCATTGCTCTTGATCTCTTCCAGGGCATGATCAATTACATCCTGATTGCCTGATTTAAAAGCAGATTTTAACCGGCTTAATATGTCCAGCTTTTCCATTGGTTACGCTTTTCCATTTTTTGATTAGCACAAAGATAAAATTAATTAAATAGGCCGGGGATCTCAAAACAGGGAGCCGGGTAAATTTTTTAACCAGTCTAATGTGCCTATTATAAGTTGATTATGTTTAAATCCAGGTGTGTTTTTCAATTATGTTCGATGGGTAAAAAGTTAAACAACCCTGAACATTGGATTGAACTGGATATTTTTTTTGTTTCTTCTCCTGGCAGGCCTTTTGAAGAGTCATCGCAGACCACCCTTTTCAAAGAAACCGGTGAATTCTGAGAAAAGCTCCCGTATAGGAATCAGGACACGCGGCCAGTCACTCAGGAGTGCCTTCGTACAGCTTAAAACCCCCTTTCTCTCCTCCTTCCGGACCCAGGTCAATCACCCAGTCGGCCACTTTGATGACTTCTGGATTGTGCTCAATAACCAGGATCGAGTGCCCCCTTGAAATCAAGGAATTCATGGAGTCCAATAATTTGCGGATGTCATGAAAATGAAGGCCTGTGGTGGGTTCGTCAAAGATGAAAAGAGTGGCGCCCTCCTTTTCTTTGGCTAGAAAAGAGGCAAGTTTTACTCTTTGGCTCTCACCCCCGGAAAGAGTGCTGGACGATTGACCAAGCTGTACATATCCCAATCCGACATCCTTCAAAGGCTGAAGTTTCTTTGCAATCTTCTTTCCTCCGGTCTTTTCAGTAAAAAAATCAATGGCTTCATCCACTGTTAATTCAAGCAATTCATGGATATTCTTGCCCTGGTAGCTGACATCAAGTACATCAGATTTAAAGCGTTTCCCTCCACAGCTCTCGCAGGTTAAAAGAATATCCGCCATAAACTGCATTTCGACCTTGATCTCTCCCTCACCCTGGCAGGTCTCGCATCTTCCTCCATCAATGTTGAAAGAAAAGTGGGAGGGGGTGAACCCGTTGATTTTGGAGGCAGGCTGATCAGCGTACAATTTCCTGATCTCGTCATACACCTTGAGATAGGTTACAGGATTCGACCTGGTGGATTTCCCGATCGGGTTCTGGTCCACAAATTCAATGGAAGCAATCCTGCCCAGGTCACCGGAAAGGCTTGTATGATCGCCTGTTTTCTCACCAAATCCTCCGTAATATTTAGACAAGGCAGGGAATAGTATTCGTTTTATCAGGGTTGATTTGCCTGATCCGCTTACCCCTGTTACGACAGTCAGGGTATTGAGGGGGAATTTGACATCGAATCCCTTTAAATTGTTTTCCCTGGCACCGGTGATCTCTATATAATTGTTCCACTTTCTTCGCCTTTCGGGGAGCGGGATTTTCTCGGCACCGGTCAGGTATTTGGCTGTCTGGCTCACAGGATTCAGTACCAGTTCCTCATGTGTTCCCATAAATACCACTTCGCCACCATGCTGTCCTGCCAATGGACCAATATCGATCAGGTAATCGGCTGCCCGCATAATCTCTTCGTCATGTTCGACAACGATCACGCTATTTCCCAGTTG